>JAZUCQ010000001.1:0-8725 GCA_045639145.1 Clostridia bacterium
TTTCATTTTTTTTACTTTTTAAGGAAAAATATGTAGGGGTTTGATCAAAACGATCAAACGCAGAGTTAGTTTGCAAATGAGGGGGGAGTAACTTCAGTATTTTTGAATGTGTTATCAGTGGAAATGTCTGATAAACTGAAATACATTCTCGCTGCTTTTGTTGTTCCAAAATCACGGTTAGAACCGCTGTTTTGAACTTTGTTAAACGCTTCTCTGAACAATGCGTTGTGTGCTTCTTCACGATTTAAAAGAAAGTCTATAGTTTCCTTAACCTTTTTGTCGTCAATCTGCCGATACAAATATTCATACACAACCTTTGCTCTCTGCTCTGATGCAATATTCGAGAGCAAATCAGCACACAAGTCACCTGTCACTGTTACATAGTCACCCGTCCATGAATATCCCGATGCATTGATTAGTCCGGGATTTAAACCAAGCAGCACATGCGTCTGAATTTCACCTGCCGGTACTGCCATCGCATCTACATCATGACCATTTAACAAATTGATAGTCTGTGCAACCATTTCCATATGCCCAAGCTCTTCTGCCGCAATATCAAGGAACAAATCCTTAATCTCAGGGTCTTTTATACGAAAGCTTTGTGACATATACTGCATTGCAGCCTTAAGCTCACCGTTTGCACCGCCAAGCTGTTCCTGCAACAGAGCCGCATACTGTGGATTTGGCCGCTCTACCTCTACCGGATGAAAGAATTGTTTTTCATGTTTAAACATATACTCACTCTCCTTCGAAAGTAGTATCTGTCATATAAATTTATTTTATTCTTTAAATTTTTAAAATTTTAGTGCAGAACATCTTGCATTAAAACAGGGAACAGACTAATCCGTTCCCTGAATTCATATTAATGATGGAATAATCTTATACCCGTAAACGCCATCGCAATGCCGAATTTGTTGCATGTTTCAATAACATTATCGTCACGGATTGAACCGCCCGGCTGTGCAATTACGGTTACACCCGACTTGTGTGCTCTCTCGATATTATCACCAAACGGGAAGAATGCATCAGAGCCAAGTGCAACATCTGTATTCTGGGCAAGCCATTCCTTCTGCTCTTCCTTTGTAAATACAGGAGGTTTTACCTTAAAGGTCTTTTCCCATACGCCGTCTGCCAGAACATCCATATATTCATCGGAGATATAAACATCAATAGCATTGTCACGGTCTGCTCTGCGAATTCCGTCAACAAACTGAAGCCCAAGCACCTGCGGCGACTGTCTGAGCCACCAGATATCTGCCTTGTTACCTGCAAGACGGGTACAATGAATTCTCGACTGCTGACCTGCACCGATACCGATAGCCTGTCCGTCCTTTACATAGCAAACGCTGTTTGATTGTGTGTATTTAAGAGTAATCAGGGCAATCACAAGATTTCTCTTTTCGTCATCTGTCATATCCTTATTGTCTGTTACAATGTTTGTAAGCATTTCATTGTCGATTTTAAGCTCGTTTCTGCCCTGCTCAAATGTTACACCAAACACCTGCTTGCGTTCAATAGGGTCGGGAACATAATTTTCATTAATTTGAATTACATTGTAATTTCCGTTTCTCTTGCCCTTTAAAATCTCAAGAGCCTCGTCTGTGTAACCGGGTGCAATAACACCGTCAGACACCTCCTTTGCGATAAGCTGTGCAGTTGCCTTGTCACATACATCGGAAAGTGATATAAAATCACCAAAGGATGACATTCTGTCTGCACCTCTCGCTCTTGCATACGCATTTGCAAGGGGTGTCATTTCGATAGATTCATCTACGAAATATATCTTTTTAAGTGTATCGGAAAGCGGAAGTCCAACCGCCGCACCTGCAGGCGAAACATGCTTAAACGATGTAGCCGCAGGCAATCCCGTTGCCGCCTTTAATTCGCGAACTAACTGCCATCCGTTGAGTGCGTCAAGCAGATTTATATATCCCGGCTTTCCGCAAAGTACGGTAAAGGGAAGCTCGCCGTTTTCCATAAATACCTTAGACGGCTTCTGGTTAGGGTTGCAGCCGTATTTAAGTTCCATTTCTTTCATCGGTATCAATCCTTTCTATTTATTCTTGTTTACAATTCTTGTATCGGTCTCTCCGCTCTCTAAATCAATATAACGAACAAAAAGCGAAACCTTGTTATCCTCGTTAAGGCTCTCCCAAAGCTTGTCACAGAACTCGTCAATGCTCTCAGGGATTTCTATCGCTTTTGGCTCTCCCTCAAAGCTTGGGAGGGGATTTCCGTCACCCATATAGGTATGGATAAAGTGACCCTCGCCGCATTTGGGATTATAAAATCCGAATGTGTTTCTTCTGCATGATGACGGGTCACCGTCTGCACTTTTGAGTATCGACATAGCGTAGTTGTATGTTCCGCTTTCGATATGCATTATGCCCGAAATTCTGGGGGTATAGTTGGGAGCATCGTCCTCAAACTCTCTTGTTCTGAGTGCCTGCTCAAATGTCATCTGCTTGTCCATAAGCTCATATATTGTGTCGGTCTGGTCACCGTTGGTAACAATAGTCTTGTTGCCAAGAACACGAACAGGTGCATAAATAATAAGATGCGGGTCCTCAAGCTTTGACGGGTCATGTGCCTGTGTTCTTATTCCGTCACCATCTTCAACAAATACTCTGTTTCTTGAATTTACGGAACGCCCCATAATGAAATATGCGGTCGCCGCGTATTTGCCGCTGGGGGACTTGCCTATAACTATACCTCTGCCGGGATAGCTGTTGTTTTTAAGTTCATCATAAATGTTTATCATAATATTATTCCTTTCAATTTCATGCGTTGAGCTGAGCACACAGCTTCTCTACCGCCTCAGGGAGGATTTTCCATTCAGCCTCCTCCATTACTCTTCTTTGAAGCGTCTCGGGGGTATCATCATCATTGATATATACCGCCTTTTGCATTAGAATTTTACCGCCGTCTGTTATCTCATTTACAAGATGCACCGTCGCACCCGTAACCTTTACACCGTAATCAAGTGCCGCCTCATGAACCTTAAGTCCGTAAAATCCATCACCGCAGAACGATGGTATAAGCGATGGGTGAATATTGATTATTCTGTCTCTGTACGCATCTATAAAATCCTTGCCGAGTATCGAAAGAAACCCTGCAAGCACAACAACATCAACATTCATACTCTGCATATAATTTTTGAGTGCAATGTCAAAAGCCTGTGCACTTCCGCATTCCTTTTTCGATATAAAATGTGCATCAATACCTGCATTTTTTGCACGCTCCAACGCATATGCATCGCTTTTGTTTGAAACAACGGTAACAATTTTCCCGTTTTTTATAATTCCGTTTTTCTCGGCATCAATAAGCGCCTGAAGATTAGTACCGCCGCCCGATACCAAAACACCAATATTTATCATTATAATTTCCCTATTTCCTTTTAACCTTTTATAATATCGCCTGTTGCATCGTCAACAATCTCAACGCCCTTTTCGCCCGACTTAAGTTCACCTAAGACATAAGCGGTCTCGCCTGCATCCTTAAGGCAAGCAAGCGCGGCATCTGCCTTTTCCTTATCGACTGCAACAATCATTCCGATACCCATATTAAAGGTATTATACATACCACGCTCAGCAATTCCCGTCTTTTCCTGCATCATATCAAATACGGGGAGGATTTTCCATGTACCCTTATGTATAACTGCGGTCAGTCCGTCAGGCAGCATTCTCGGAACATTTTCGATAAAGCCGCCGCCCGTGATATGAGATACGGTGTTAATTCCCACCTCTTCGATAAGTTTTAAGAGTGGTTTAACATAAATCTTTGTAGGTGTCAAAAGCTCTTCGCCGATAGTCTTGCCAAGCTTGTCTGAATACTCGCTAAGCTTTTCCTTTGCATCGGGGTCATTTAAGCCGAATACTTTTCTGACAAGCGAATAGCCGTTTGAATGAATACCGCTTGATGCGATACCGATAAGCACATCTCCTGCCTTGGCACGGTCACCGTCAGTAATCTTGGACTTTTCTACAACACCAACGCTGAAGCCTGCAAGGTCATATTCATCAACGGGATAAAAGCCGGGCATCTCGGCAGTCTCACCGCCTACCAATGCACAGCCCGCAAGCACGCACCCGTCAGCTACACCCTTTACAATCTGGGCAACCTTTTCGGGAACATTCTTGCCGACTGCAAGATAGTCAAGGAAAAACAAAGGCTTTGCACCCGAGCATGCAACATCATTTACGCACATTGCAACACAATCCTGACCGATTGTATCATGCTTGTCCATCAAAAATGCTACTCTCAGCTTTGTACCAACGCCGTCAGTACCCGAAACAAGAACGGGATTTTCTAAGCCCTTAGGCATCTCAAACAAGCCGCCAAAGCCGCCGATACCGCCAAGTACCCCCTCGATTGCTGTCTTTTTTACATCATCCTTTATAAGTCTTACCGACTCGTAACCTGCCTCAACATCAACACCGGCAGCCTTATATGCATTCTCGCTCATTTTACAACTTTCCTTTCGCAAATTATAATTCTTTAACCATTTCTTTAATTTTCAAATCCTTTTTTGCAACACCCTCTGCCATCTTCTCCTTTGACTCCTTTAAAGCCTGCTTTAAATAGTCATACTTTAAAGATAACATCTGTGCCGCAAGTATTGCCGCATTAGTGCCGTTGTCTACGCCAACGGTCGCAACGGGAATACCCGGCGGCATCTGAACCGTTGCAAGCAACGCATCCATTCCGTCAAAGGTTGATTTTATCGGAACTCCTATCACGGGAACAACAGTATGTGCAGCCAAAACTCCGCCAAGGTGTGCCGCCATTCCTGCCGCCGCAATGATAACCTCTATCCCGTTTTCCTCTGCACTTTTAGCAAATTCTGCCGCCCTGTCGGGTGTCCTGTGTGCAGAAATTACATTCACATCAACCTCAATGTTAAATTCTTTTAGTTTTGTAACGCACCCTTTGAGCTTCTCAAAATCAGAATCAGAGCCCATTACCAATGCAACCTTTGCCATCTTAATCTTTTCCTTTCGCTTTTTATTCTCCCTCTCTGACGAGGGAATGGGATATGCTCTCTATTTATATTCAAGCATTTTATCCGTCCAATTTTTTATTTTCTCAAGATATGCCTCAGCCTCAGCTTTTGCAAGTGCCACATCAAGATTTCTGTAATTTCCACATTCTATCTCGCTGGCACCCGGCATATCTCCGTCATATACAATAATCTGTCTTAAAACAGACTTTATAAGCTCTATCACTTTTCCATGCTCATTTGTTCTCATCAAAAGATAAAAACCCGTCTGACATCCCATAGGTCCAAAATATATAACATCATCCGCCATATCGGAATTTCTCACAACCGTTGCAAACATATGTTCAAGCGAATGCATTGCACCATTTGAAATCAAATCACCTGTATTCGGCTTCCTCATACGCAAATCATAGGTCGTAACATCTCCGTCAATCCTTGATATATATATCCCTGCCTCAAGTTTTGTATGGTCAACTGTAAAGCTTGCAATTTTCTTCATAAAAATCTTCCTTTTTGCAAATATTCTCCGTACAAACTCACATTGCCTTAAGCAACTCTTTTATCAGCCGTGTCATTCTCTCTGTTCCTGTTTTTTCGGCATCGGCAATCACGGGTTTATTCAGTCCGCCGTTTGTCATTCCTGCCGCCATGTTGGTAACACATGATATCGCAACCGTCTTAAGTCCCATATGTGCCGCTGTTATAACCTCAGGCACGGTTGACATTCCAACCAAATCCGCACCAAGGATACTTAAAGCCTTGATTTCCGCAGGGGTTTCAAACTGAGGTCCTGCCATGTATGCATAAACTCCCTCTTTAAGTTCAACCTCTGCCAAGCTTGCCGCATTGCGTACAAGCTCTCTTAAATCCTTATCGTAGGCATTTGCCATATCGAAAAATCTCTCGCCAAGCTCGCTCGGGTTTTCGCCGCGAAGCGGACTGTCGGCACACAGCTTGATATGGTCGCAAATCATTACAATATCCGCGGGCGAAAAGCTCTCGTTTATTCCGCCCGACGCATTGGTGATAACAAGCTTTTCCACGCCGAGAGCACCGAGCGTCTGTATCGGCATTGCCAGCTTTTGCATAGAATACCCCTCATAATAATGCACTCTTCCGCACATTATTATCACGGGACACCCCGACAAGGTTCCAGCCGCAAACCTTCCTGCATGTCCGCTCACCGTAGACACGGGAAAATTCGGAACATCCGAATAATCCACATAAACGGGGTTTTCAATGCAATCGGCAACAGCACCAAGACCTGTACCAAGAATTATTGCAACCCTTGGTACAAATCCGATTTTATCCTTTAAATATTGTGCAGCCTTTTTATACATAATTATCCTCCGATAATTGCACATTTATTTAAAATACTTAACACCGCTTTCAAATATCTTCTGGTCTTTATTACCCGGAATATTCTTAAATACATTATCCTTAAATCTCTCAGAATGTCCCATTTTACCGAGAACACGACCGTCAGGACTTGTAATACCCTCGATTGCGTAATACGAACCGTTGGGGTTGTGCGGCATCTCGTATGTAGGCTCGCCGTTTATGTCAACATACTGAGTTGCAATCTGTCCGTTCTTCTCCATCTCTGCAATAACCTCAGGACTTGCAACAAATCTTCCCTCACCGTGTGATATGGCAATCTGGTGAATGTCGCCAAGCTCTACACCCGAGAACCACGGAGACTTTACGGATGAAATTCTTGTGGTTGCAATTCTTGACACATGTCTGCCGATTGTATTGAATGTAAGTGTCGGGCATGACGCGTCTGTCTTTCTTATCTCGCCATAGGGCACAAGTCCAAGCTTGATAAGCGCCTGGAAGCCGTTACAGATACCGAGCATAAGACCGTCGCGGTTGTTCAAAAGCTCCATAACCGCAGCCTTTACGCGTTCATTCTCAAATGCCGCCTTGATAAACTTACCCGAACCGTCAGGCTCGTCACCGCCGCTGAAGCCGCCCGGCAGCATTACAATCTGTGCTTTTTCTATCGCATCAACAAAGCTGCTTATCGACTCCTCGATATGCTCTGTCTTCAGGTTTCTGAAAACTCTTACATCTGCGATACCGCCTGCACGCTCAAACGCTCTTGCAGAGTCATACTCACAGTTTGTTCCGGGGAACGCAGGTATGAATATTCTCGGCTTTGCAAAGCTTTGCTTGGGGCAGATGTTTACTCTTTCGCCGTATGCGAACTTCTTCATTCCCACATCTTCAAAGTCTGCCTTGGTTGCAAACACGCCCTCAAGCGGTGCTGTCCATGCCTTTTCAATATCATCAATCGAGATTTCCTCACCGCAGATTTTAACTACAGGCTCTGCCATAGTATGACCAAGCTTTATCACATCTATATTCTCGCCAAGCGAGCCTGTCGCACCAAGACCCTTTACTTCTATTATTATACTGCCGTATTTTGCCTTGAATAATTCAGACTTGTCACAGCAGCCGTTAAATTCAAAACCAACCTTGTTACCGAGAGCCATCTTGCAGATACCCTCCATAACTCCACCGTAGCCTACTGCCCACGCAGACTGAATAAGACCGATTTTATCGTCCTTCATCATCATATATACCATATCGTAAAGCTGTTTCAAGCTTTCAAACTCAGGCATATTGTTCTCGTCATATTTGGGGCTGAGCACAAACACGAGGTTATTCTCGCCCTTGAACTCAGACGATACTGCATGTTTTGCAGAAAGCGGAGCTACTGCAAACGAAACGAGTGTCGGCGGAACATCTATATCGTTGAACGAACCCGACATACTGTCCTTTCCGCCTATCGCACCAAGACCCAACTTCTCCTGGGCAACATATGCGCCAAGAAGTGCCGACAAAGGCTTTCCCCAACGCTTCTCATCTGTACCGAGTCTCTCAAAATATTCCTGGAATGTAAGATATATGTCACTGTAATCCGCGCCTGCAACAACCGCCCTTGTAACAGAGTCAACCACTGCATAGAGTGCACCCAGAAATGGATTCTTCTTTGAGATTTTGGGGTTATAACCATATGCCATAACGGTAGCTGTATTCGTCTCCTTATGGAGAGTCGGAATTTTAGCAACCATGTTCTGCTGGGGTGTAAGCTGATTTTTACCGCCGTAGGGCATAAATACCGAGCCTGCACCGATTGTGCTGTCAAATCTCTCAACAAGACCGTGCTGTGATGCAACATTGAGGTCGCTCATCATATTCTTTATCTTATCAGCATAGCTTTCGCCCTTTGCGTCAAACTCAAACATATCGCCCGAGAAGTCAGCCTCCGCAACATAGACATTGTTATGCTTTTCAGCACCGTTGGTGTTAAGGAAATCACGGCTTATATCACAGATTGTCTTTCCTCTCCAGCTCATAACAAGACGGTTTGTATCGGTAACCTTTGCAACGCATACAGCATCAAGGTTTTCCTTGTCTGCCTCTGCGATAAACTTTTCAACATCCTTCTCGCGTACAACAACCGCCATTCTCTCCTGAGACTCAGAGATTGCAAGCTCTGTTCCGTCAAGACCGTCATACTTCTTGGGAACTGCGTCAAGGTTAATCGAAAGACCGTCTGCAAGCTCGCCTACTGCAACCGAAACACCGCCTGCACCGAAGTCATTACAACGGCGAATCATACTTGTAACCTCTTTTTTGCGGAAAAGTCTCTGCAGTTTACGCTCAACGGGAGCGTTACTCTTCTGAACCTCCGCACCGCAGGTTTCAAGCGATGTA
>JAZUCQ010000002.1:0-1915 GCA_045639145.1 Clostridia bacterium
AGCTTACAAAGTATCTTTTCGAGGGCGGCAAAAACAAATACCGTGATGCGTGGATAAAAATGCAGGCGGACACTCTTATTGAATTTACCGCAGAAATTGAACGCCGAGTTCACGCAGAATATCCCGATGTAAGACTCGGTCTTTCCGCAGCCGCAAGTACCTATGAGATGGAAAGCGTTGATATTGCAAAACTCACAAGAATAATCGCAGGCAAAAACCGTCCGTTTATGAGACTCACCGGTGCACCCTATTGGGACAACGCCGTGACGCTTGCTCCGAATATTGAAGCTGTAAGACTTCAGCAGTATTACTGCAGTATTGAGGGCGGCGATATTGAGCTTATGACCGAGGGTGATACATATCCGAGACCGAGAAGCTGGCATTCCGCCGCAAGCCTTGAAATGTACGATATGATACTTCGTGCAGACGGTGGCTCACACGGTATTCTCAAATATATGGTGGATTACAACTCAAAGCCTTTGTACGAAACAGGATATATTGACAATCATGTTCTCAATGCACCGCACTACGCCGAAATAGAAAAAAGATTTTCCGGTATGGAATGTGTGGGACTTAATGTATTCCAGACAATGAGTCAGTTTGGCGACAAAAACTTTGATAAGCTGTGGAATGTCAACCTTTATGCACCTCCCGCACTTATGTACTGTCAAATGCCGACCTTTGATCAGTGGTTCCTTTGCGATAACTGTATACCCACCACCTACGGCAAAAAAGACTGTGCTTCCATTGCTTTCGGTGACAATGCCATTTATCTTGACGATGAGACAATGAAAAACGGTGTTATCATTGATGCTCAGGCGGCAAGAATCCTTATTGACAGAGGCATCGACATCGGTGTCGAAAGCTACGAACAGGCACAGAGTCCCTTTGCGGAACACTTCATTGAAGAAGACGAATTTGCAATGGCAAGAACTCCCAACGGCGGTGTATTCTTTGATTTTAAATTGAAGCCCGAAGCCGAGGTACTCAGCAACTTCATTCTTTCAACCGGCTCTCTCAGCGTTATAAATCATATGACAATAAAGGAAAGTCCCAAATACCCTGCCTGCTATTTCTATGAGAACAAAGACGGTCAGAAGTTTATGGTCTACTCCTTTATCGTAAACACCGTTGCGACAAGAAGTCACTGGAGACCCGGTTTATTCAGAAGCTATTGCCGTCAGCGTCAGATTGCACGCGGCATAGAAAAGCTTCAGGGCAGACCTCTTCCCGCAATGTGCTTCGGAAATCCCGAGCTTTACACACTTGTAAAGAAAAACGGAAACGAGATGGCGGTAGGGCTCTGGAATATTTTCGCCGACCCCATACTCAAGCCCGTAATTGAGCTTGACGAATGCTACGACACTATTGATACATACAACTGCAGCGGAAAGATAGAAGGCAACAAGGTAATCCTCGATGCTCCGATTCCGCCTTACGGACTTGCTTTCTTTACGGTAAAAAAGAACGGCTGATAACAGCCTGATGTAACATCAAAAAGCATATTTATTACAGCGTAGTGGCTTTAACAGAACTGCTACGCTGTTTTTTATTTACTTTTCAAGCACAACCACACTGTCATTTTCGCAAATAAGTGTTCATTGCCGAAACATTCCTTCCCGTAAATTTGCGGGTGCTACCCCCTTTTGAGAGACAGCCCCCGCTGAGAGTTATTATTTACTGTGCCTTTTTAAGTACATAAACCTGCGCATTTGCATCCTTACTGTTTGCACTTACATAGCTTGCAAGAGCAGGATTTGCAACTGCAGATACGCCTCCGATATTACCGAAGTTTGCACCTTCCTCGATAATGTAGGTATTGCCGTCCATCTTGGGCATCCATGCTGCCGAATCTGCACCGAGCTGAATAAGCATATACTTGGATCTGTCAAAGATATTGTTGTTCATAACAAAA
>JAZUCQ010000003.1:0-2495 GCA_045639145.1 Clostridia bacterium
AACAGTTGGTCTTCCCTGGGGCGGTATGATTGCTCTTGTATTCATCATTCTTTATCTTGTTTGCCGTAAGCTTATTTCTTTCAAAGACGCTATGGCAGCAGTTCCCAAGGGCTTCATCGCTATGGTTCCTGCTATCCTTATCCTCACATTTGCAACTGCTCTTAAGAATATGACTGCTTCTCTCGGCGCAAAATACTTTGTTGCTGACATTATGAGCGGCGCTGCAGAAGGTCTTGATAAGTTCCTTCCCGCAATTATCTTCCTTGTTGCTTGCTTCCTTGCTTTTGCAACAGGTACATCATGGGGCACATTCGGTATCCTCATTCCCATTGTTACCTACATCTTCGCAGGTGCTGACAATGCCGAGCTTATGATTATCGGTATCTCAGCTTGTCTTGCCGGTGCTGTTTGCGGTGACCATTGCTCACCCATTTCAGACACAACCATTATGTCATCTGCAGGCGGTCAGTGTAACCACCTCAATCACGTTTCAACCCAGATGCCTTATGCTATCAGTGTTGCGGCTGTTTCTTTTGTTATGTTTGTAGTTGCAGGTTTTGTTCAGAATGCATGGATTTGCTTGCCTTTGAGCGTAGTTGCTCTCTTTGCATTCCTCTTTGTTGCTAAAATCGTTACCAACAAAAAGTATTCAAATGTAGCTAAATAACTGCGGTTTTTAAAAGCCGATGGCAAAATTGTCATCGGCTTTAAGCATATAAGGAGGTACTAGATTGGAAATCAAAAAAACAGTAACAAATTTGCTTGACCAGGTCAGATTATATTGGAACACACCGCCCGAGGGCAGATATATGCCCTTTAAAGAAATTGCCGCTTATTCAGGCGGCGGTATTGGTGCTTATATGGTTATCACTCTCGGCACAGCCTGCTTGCTCTCAACAGGTAACACTCTCATTTCAAGTGCCTTGGGTGTTGACGCAATGGATATGTATATTATGTATGTCATTGCGGTGCTTGCCAATATTCCGTTAACAGGCATCAGAGCAAATATTATAGACAATACCCGAAACAAGGCGGGTAAATACCGCCCGTACATAGTCACAATGGCAATCCCCAGCGCAATCATCTGCATTGCAATGGTATGGTTCCCTTATTCGTGGCTTGAAGGTCTTTTCGGTGGTGCAGTAATTTTTGGTGAAAGTGCAGGGTATGTTGCCAAATGTGCGTTGATACTCCTGTTTAACCTTGTTCTGCATTTCTTCTACTATTTCTTCTATGACGGATATGAAAACCTCATTCACGTTCTTTCTCCCAATACTCAGGAGCGTTCCGACGTTGCATCAATCAAGAGCGTTGTATATTCCTTTGCTCCCACGGTTGTCAACCTTGTAACACCTCTTATCGCTCAGCATATTTTCCACACAAATGCAACCGATATCCGCGTTTACCGTTTTCTTTATCCTATTCTTGCAATTGCAGGTATTCTTCTTTGTGTGGTTGTTTATAAAAACACCGAAGAAAAAATTGTTCAGGCAAAGTCACACGTTGTTCAGATTAAGTTTATGGACGCTCTTCGTGCTGTTGCTCACAACAAATATTTCTGGATTATATCTCTCGCCGGCTGGATAGGCTTCCTTGAAAGCGCTTATGCCAACATACTTTATTGGCTTTATAACTACGGCGGAGTATGTACGGGAACACAATACAGTCTTATTTTTGCACTTTACGGCAACGCTTCTTTGTGGGGTATGCTTGCCGCTCCGTTCTGTATAAGAAAGTGGGGCAAAAAGGCTGTTCTCATTACAACAAATATTTTTAATATCATATTCATCCTTTGTATGCTTCCGTTTACTCAGGAGCTTAAATCCTCCACAATCTGGATGGTGCTTATCTGCCTTTGGTTCAATGCGCTTATGGGCTCTTTTGCTCACATTCTCAATCCATCAATTCAGGCAGACATCAGGGACTATCAGCATTATAAAACAGGTGAAAGAATTGACGGTATGTTTGCCGCTGTTACCTCAATCGGTACAGTTATCACTCTCATCACATCATCAGTTCTTCCATTTATCTATGAAAAAGGCGGAATTACCAAGGAAAATGCCGCTGTTGTAACCTCGAATCCTGATGTTCTTAACCGAGTTCTTGCCGAAGGAAAAACCGTAGGCACTCTTCTTTCAGAGCAGCTTGCAGAGGGTCAGAACAACTTCACAAACGCTTATTCTGCGCTTTATGATCCCGACGTGCTTCTCAGCCTTCTCCACGTGCTGATTCTTGTGTCGGCTGTCGGTGCACTTATGAACGTTATTCCTTACATCTGGTACGATTTCAACGAGCGTAAGCAGAAGTCTGTTGTCCGTGTGCTTCAGGTTCGTATGCTTTATGAAGACTACGGTAACGGTGTTCTCAGCGATGACAAAATTGTTGACGCTGTTGAAATGGTTAAAAAAGCAAGAGAATATGCATCTCTTGCACCCAAAGAAGTCTCAAAGAACGATTACAAATCAATCAAAGATAAGGAAGAAAGAAAGGCCGCC
>JAZUCQ010000004.1:0-4988 GCA_045639145.1 Clostridia bacterium
TCTTTGCACCCATGTTAATAAGCTTTTCGCCAAGTCCCTGAAGTTTATTGATATCAAGCATTACATTCGCACACCATTTTTTCAACACAAAAAGAACACGGTCTCCAACAGGGAAACCGTGTTTCAGTTTAAAGCCTAATCATTACATCCGCAGCCGCATGAGCCACCATTGCCGTTTTCGGTGCGTCTCTGGGGCGGGAAGAATTCATCAATCGGGAATCTGATACCGTTAAACAAATCGCAAGGATTGTTCTCTGTTGCAGACGGACATTCCTGTGTAGGAATGCAGAAGTCAACCGCATCAATCATCAGCTGAGAGTCACGCTCTAACCGAACAATAGAGAACAGACCAAAAGACACTTGAATTTGTCTCTGGCAATTATCGATTACGAGGTCATCGTCAAAGCAATCGCAGATACCTCTCGGGAACAGGCCGGAGGAGCCGGATGTGTTTGTTAAAGTCAAAGCGGTGCTGTTCTCGCCGCAGTCACAGCCGCAGCCGCAGCCTCCACAGCAATCTCTTTCAACGATTTTTGCACTCAGCGCGATGGGGTCAACAGTTTCTACAACAACAGTCGGCATACTTGTGTTCTGCCAATTTGATGCGACATCACAATCTGTAGCCTCATTGGGATTTGATTTAAATACCTTTGATTTACCTTCAGAACCAAAGAGAATTACACGCTTGTCAAAGGTCGTAAGACCGCAAACTGTCACAGGACAGCTGACTCCCGAGAATACCTCAAGTGTAGTGCGAACAAAGAACTTCAAATCAACCGAGAAATAACCGTTGTTGAATGAGAGCGGTTCAACATTTGTGTATACCCAGATGATTTCAGCCTTTTTAAGCTTTACATTAATTGCGTTGTCAACTACCTCCTGGTCGGATTCGGTAAAATAAACTCTTGCGTCTGTTACGCAATCACGGTCGCGGCAGGAATCGTATATCTGGTTTGTGTTTATGCATACAGGGTCTGAGAAGTCGTTTTCTCTGCGGATAGGGGTTTCAACTGCTTCGCTTTCGGCGTCAGCAGCCGCAGCCTCGGCAGAACCGTTATCGTCAGTATCGCATACGATACAGCAAACCTCTTCGGCTGTATCGTTTCGGCGGTTTCTGTCGTTTCTGTCACTCATATAATTCAACCTTTCTGTCTGAAATATGACATTTGACCGAGCAATTATCGGTCAATAATATCATATGGACGGGGTATATTTTTGGTGACAAAATATATAGGATAGGATTTTTTAGTGTTGAGAATGTTGTAATTAAAAAAGCAGATTTGGTTTCATTGCCGCCTCGTGCCTCCCTTGCCTAAAGGGAGGGGGACCACGTGATAAGTGGTGGAGGGATTTCTCAGCAGGGCGGAATATGGGCATTGGGCGATGGTTCAAAAGCAAATCTGCTTTTTATTTTTGCAAAACTGTCGTTTAAGGGGTTGTCACTTTTGCTTGCACAAAAGTAACCAAAATGCAGTCGGGGAGTACCCCGACACCCCCTATCTGCGCACCCGAAAAAGATATGCTTCAACCATTCGGATTTATTTCGCAGTCGCCGTGACGCAGCGTTACTTTAGTGCGCGTGATATTCCGAGCGGGGTGCTTAAAAAGGTTGCACGAGATTACAAACATCTACCTTCGGCAACCCAAATGTTCGTTTAGCAACCATTTCCGCAAAGGATTTGCATTAAATAGGATTTTCAATATACAAATCCCTATTTTTTCTCATATCGTTTTTTCATAAAATAATATATTATCACCGAGGCTACCGAGGCGGCTATTGTTACAATAACCGAAACAATAAACTCAGGTGATTTGGGATTCATAAAGTTGAGTCCTACCAAGGTGGCAGGTATAAGTCCCGGCAGAGTTCCGACAACACTTGCAATAACATAAGGCACATAAGAAATACCGATAGAGCCTAAGTACATACTTACAATATCACCCGGCAGACAGCTCACCGCTCTCAATATAAATGAGATAAACCAATCGCTGTTTCGCTGAAAGTGGACAATCTCCCGAATTTTCGGATGTTTTTGCATCAAACGCTCCGCGGCGGAGGCACCTGAAAATCTTCCTATCATATAAGGAATGGTGTATGTCACAGCCGTACCGATAATATTTAAAATGAGAGCAGACCAAAACGGAAAAATTATACCTGCCGCAATCTGCAACGCGATAATCGGGAATATTATCGAGAGACTTTTTACTGCGTACATAAGGAGAAGCAGTAGCCACGCAAGAGCAAGATTGTCAGGCAAACGCGAAAGAATGGCATCGACTGACGGTTCCTTGCCCGACAGAAGAATAAACACAATTAAAGCCGCGGTAATGGCAAACGGCAGTATTTTTAATATAAAATTGCCTATTCTTCGCATAGTGTTTTTCTCCTTTGTTTCCAGGGATTAGCATATAATGCTAATCCCTTTGCGGTTAATTAGTTTTCGTGTTTTATAAGACCTATTGCCTTTGCGGTTTCCATAATAATCGTAGGAACTGCAATCAGTACAAGTCCGAGCAGGTAGAGATACCACGGCAGAAGCTCAAGACCAAATGCAATTCTGACGGGTGTGAATATAACTATAAGAACCAGTACAACCGATACAAGGCAGGCGCGGTTCAAGGTTTTGTTTGAGAACACACCAAGCTTAAAGAGTGACTTGTCAGAACGCATATTGTAGCTTTGCACCACCTGCGACATGGCAAGAACAATGAACGCAAGTGTACGGCCGCCTTCAATGCTTCCTTCTATTCTTTCACCGACAGCAAATCCTATAAGAGTAAGAATTGCAAACATAAGTCCTTGAAGAACTACTCTTATTCCAAGGTGACCTGCGAAAATTCCCTCGTTCTTGGGACGAGGCTTCTTTGACATTATATCAGCCTCGACCGCCTCCATGCCGAGTGCGATTGCAGGAAGACTGTCGGTTACAAGATTTATCCATAAAAGCTGCATTGAAAGCAGCGGCGTCTTGTGCCATAGCAGCATTGCTGCAAATACGGTTATAACCTCACCGATGTTTGTGCCAAGAAGAAAACCGACAACCTTACGGATATTATCGTAAATACCTCTGCCCTCGCGGACTGCGTCAACGATTGTAGCAAAGTTGTCATCGGTAAGCGTCATATCAGCCGCACCCTTTGCAACATCGGTTCCCGTAATGCCCATGGCACAGCCGATATCTGCCGCTTTGAGTGCAGGCGCGTCATTTACACCGTCGCCTGTCATTGCAACAACCTTACCTTTTTTCTGCCATGCCTTGACTATTCGTATTTTATTTTCAGGAGATACACGAGCATAAACCGAGATGCTTTCTATCTTTTTGTCAAGCTCCTCATCTGTCATTGCGTCAAGCTCAGTACCCGTAATCGAGAGGTCGCCGTCGTCCATAATTCCAAGCATCTTAGCGATAGCCGATGCAGTGATTACATGGTCGCCCGTTATCATAACAGGCTTAATTCCTGCCGCCTTGCAGACAGCAACAGCGTCGATTGCCTCGTTCCTTGGCGGGTCAATCATGCCGACAAGTCCCAGGAATGTCAAGTCACATTCAAGATCATCACATGTCATATCGGGCGAGAAGGTGTCAAGCTCCTTACATGCAACTGCAAGAACACGAAGAGCGTCTGCGCTCATCTTGTTTGTCTGTTCTCTTGCGGCTTCGACATTTCCTGACACGCATCTGTCGGCTATAACATCGAATGCACCCTTGACAATAGCAAGATATTTGCCGTCGATTTCGTTGACGGTTGTCATCAGCTTGCGGTCGGAATCGAACGGGAGTTCAAGAAGTCTCGGATATTCTGAATTGAGTGCCGTGGTTTCAAGTCCGAACTTATACACCGCCGCAACGATTGCGGTCTCGGTGGGGTCACCCACATGCTCTTCGCTTCCATCGGGAAGGTGGGTTACGGTCCCGTTACAGCAAAGCGTCGAGAGTAGGAGGAGACTCTTTATCTCGGGAGAGTTACCGCTTCCGTCGGTTATATCCTCGCAGTTTAAACCGTCCGCATAAGCTTTTACAAGGGTCATCTTGTTCTGGGTCAGAGTTCCCGTCTTGTCAGAACAGATAACTGCCGCACTGCCTAAGGTTTCTACCGCAGGCAGCTTGCGGATTATTGCGTTTTTCTTAACCATACGCTGAACGCCGATAGAGAGTATTACTGTAACGATAGCAGGAAGTCCCTCGGGAATTGCGGATACGGCGAGTGAAACAGAGGTCATAAACAGCTCTTTGATATCAAGCTTGTTAAGAGCACCTACTGCAAATATAATCGCACATGCGCCGATTGCCAGAAAACCGAGGTACTTGCCAAGTTGTGCCAGCTTTTGCTGGAGCGGAGTGGTTTCGCTCTCGCTGCTGTTTAAAAGTCCTGCGATTTTTCCCATTTCGGTGTTCATTCCTGTTGCGCAAACAACAGCGGTTGCCGTTCCGTAGGTTACAGAACAACCCGAAAATACCATATTCAATCTGTCGCCGAGCGGAGCCTTTTCCGCAACAGAGGCATCTGAGCTCTTCTCCGACGGGACAGACTCACCCGTGAGTGCCGCCTCTTCGCATTTGAGACTTGCGCTTGTAAGAAGTCTTGCGTCGGCAGGAACAAAGTCGCCTGCTTCAAGTTTAATAATATCTCCGGGAACAAGGTCAGCTGCCGCGATGAATTTTTCCTCGCCATCGCGGATTACTCTTGCGTGGGGAGCAGACATATTTTTAAGAGCGTCAAGGGCTTTTTCGGCCTTGGATTCTTGGAAAACACCCATAATTGCGTTGATAATAACTATAAGCAAAATAAGGGCAGGTTCAAAGAATTCCTTGGTATTTCCTTCAACACAAGCAATAGTAAAGGAAACTATAGCCGCAATGATAAGATTAATAATCATTGCATCTTTGAATTGGTCGAAAAAGCGGGCGAGCATACCTTTCTTTTTCTTTTCCTTTAATTTGTTATGACCGTATTTTGCACGTGCTTGTTCAACCTGAGCGACAGAA
>JAZUCQ010000005.1:0-7045 GCA_045639145.1 Clostridia bacterium
AGGGACTTGACTACAAGCCGTACACCGTGTATATGTCACCGCAGGGAAAAACCTTTCGACAGAGCACGGCGAAAAGGCTTGCAAAGCATAATCATATCGTGATTTTGTGCGGTCATTACGAGGGTGTTGACCAGCGTGTGCTTGACGAAATCGTAGACGCTGAAATTTCAATCGGGGATTTTGTGTTAACGGGCGGCGAGATTGCCGCAACGGCGGTAGTTGATGCAACTGCAAGGCTTATTCCCGGGGTACTTAAAAGCGAGGAGTCATTTTCTGAGGAGTCACATTTTTCGGGACTTTTGGAATATCCTCAGTATACACGCCCCGAGGTCTGGCACGATAAAAAGGTTCCCGACATTCTGCTCAGCGGCCATCACAAAAATATCTGTGCATGGAAGAGGGAAATGTCAATCAGGACAACCTTTAAAAAACGCAGAGGTATGCTAAAAAATGCAAAACTCACCGATGCCGAAAAGAAAATGGTTGAGGAAATGAAATAATCAAAGTGATTTAAAAAACTTTTTGAAATATGGTTGTATTTAATGTAGAAATATGTTAGAATAAAGTAATATATGTTATTGTATTACAAGAGAAAGGCAGTGAGACTAATGAAATGTCCAAAATGCGGAATTAATTTGCTTGAACACATTGATGTGTGTCCGTTTTGCAAAACACCTGTTCCCAAGGAGGCTCCGCGTAAGACAGAGCCTAAGGCTTCTGCGGCACCGGGTCAGAATACGGGAAGATATGCTACGGTTGACCCTGCAAAGGACAGTTATGATTTTGACTTACAATATACACTTACATTCAGAGATGCGGGAGAGATTAAGCAGGCGATAGCTGATATGGATGCAGGAATGGCGGATGCTCCCAAAAGAAGAAGTGAGAGAGCCGCATCCGAGGGACCGAGATATACTCTTGAGGAGATGCAGGAGGCGGCACTTCGTGCACAGCAGCGAAGAGAACGCAGAAATGCAGGCAAGAGTGCAGACGGTGACACACCCAAAAAGAGAGTTACAACCTTTGAGCGTAAAAAGCAGAGTGCGTTGCGTGCGGCAAAGGAAAAACAGCCGCCGAAAACCGCTGAGAAGCAGTATAAGTCACACAGAGGACTTCTTCTCGGTACGGGTGTGCTTGCACTTGTTATCGCGCTTATTGTGGGTATAGTTAACATATGTGCTTATTTTGCACACAATGACCCCGAATACCCGACTGTATACACAAAGGGTAATGAGCTTTATTCGTACTATGACGGAGAGGCAGAGCTTTTGACCAACAACTTTGTGACAATTATTGCAGAGAATAACGAGACATCCGCAAAGAAGCCGACCGACCCCAAGATTGAGGCGAAGACAGCGCTTACAGAGAAGAATCTTATCCATGTTTCGGAAAACGGTTCGGTTATATACTTCTTTGAAAATGTAAATATGGAAACCAAAGCCGGTAACCTTGTTTATTATGAGAGCGGAAGAGAAAAGAGCAGAACCGTACTTGCTCAGAATGTATACTATGACATAGAAATCGGCAAGGACGGAGCATCGGTTCTCTATCTTAAGAATGCCGACGAGGACGGCGCACATGGTGAACTGTGCTACTGGACACCGGGCAAAAAGGAATCTGTTTCTGTTGAGATGGACATTACCGCAGGAAACTTCAAGTTATCTCAGGATTGTCTCAGCGCAACATATATCAAGAACTTTAACCCGACTGTTCATACGGGAGATTTGTGTTATGTAAGCCTGACAGACGGCGCAGCTGCGGCAAAGCGCGTTGACGAAAAGGTTGCGTTTGTATTCGGCACAACCCCCAAGAGCAAGATATACTTCTATGCAAAGAACTATGATACAAAGACGGGAACCTATGACCTCTATATCCAGAGTGATGCAGAAGGACCCAAGGCTCTTGCGGAAAAAGGCTTGCTTGCCCCTGTAATTTCTCAAAAGACAGAATGTGCTTATGTTTACAGCAATTACAAAGAGAATTTCCAGACACTCAGCTGTGTTGATTTGGCGACGGGTGTAAATACTAAGCTTGACGAGCAGGTGACGGAGATTATCAAGGTAAGAAACGATGACGGTGCGGTTATCTACTCAAAGGCTTATGAGACAGGCAAGGCGGATTACTACTTTGCTAACGCAAAAACTCCCAATCCCCAGACTGTTGCAACAGCTATAAACACAAAGGCAATTAAGGAAAAGGGAATAACCTCATTTGACGCAAGCGACGATTTTTCGAGAATTGCGTATATAGGCGGTTTTGATACAGAGGCCATGAAGGGTGCACTCTACACCATGTCGGTTATCAATGATTATGCAGGCTCTGAGATGCGTATTTCAGACGATGCGTATTCGTGTGATGTATCGGCAGACGGTGCGGTTGTAAGATTTGCAACAGGCTATAACCCTGATTTTAACACTGTAAACTTAGTATCATACCTCAATTCTACAACCCTTGCACTCTCTGACAGAGTTGCAGTCGGCGCATTTACCTTTGACAAGCTTGGCGAATACGCAATATATGCAAAGGATGTAAACACCGAGAATGTTGTCGGCAGAATTGAATCGGTAAACAAAAAGGCAAAAATCAAGCAGATTGATGACGGCGTTTCTGCATACGGACTTAAAAAAGACGGAACGGTTCTTCTTCTCAAGAGAAGTACCGAGGGCGAAACCCAGAAAACAACCCTTTACAAGACAAAGGTTAAGGGCGGTAAGGTTAAGCTTATCGACGAGGGAATAGGCAAGGTATTATCTTACTAAGACTATGAAAAGAATCGGTATAATGGGAGGGACTTTTGACCCTCCCCATATTGGACATCTGCGTATGGCGGAATATGCCGCGCACAAGCTTTTGCTTGAAAAGGTAATTTTCCTGCCTACGGGCAGGATTTACTATAAGGCGGATGGTTTGGCGTCTCCCGTGGACAGACTGTGTATGACAAGACTTGCTGTATCCGAAAACCCGATTTTTGAGGTATCTGACATAGAGACAAATCGGGGAGAATACAGCTATACTGCGGATTCTTTGGAGAAACTCAAAGACCTCTTTCCCAAGTCACATCTGCATTTTATAGTTGGTGCGGATTCGCTCGATTATATGGAACGGTGGAAAAATCCCGAAAAGCTTTTTTCGCTCTGCACGGTTGTGGTTGTGTTTCGGCACGGGTTTACAAATGAGCAGTCCCGAAAGAAAGCGGAAGAGCTGAAACGGCAGTTTGATGCAGATATAATATTTGCAGACATGCCGAGGGTAGAGGTTTCTTCGTCTGAGATACGGGAGCGGCTCAGATGCGGAAAATCGGTCAGCGGAATGGTACAAGACTCGGTACTTGAATATATATTCCAAAAAAATCTTTATAGCGGAGAAAACAGATGATTGATATTGACAAGATAAAAGAAAACCTTGAAGAAGTTTTAAGCGAGAAAAGATATAAGCACTCATTGGGTGTTGCAGATGAGGCGGTAAGACTTGCAGAGCGTTATGGGGCGGACAGTAACAAGGCATACATTGCAGGACTTGTCCATGATTGTGCCAAGGAGATAGAAAATTCCAAGGCAAAGGCGATGATAAAAGACAAATACGGTCTTACAATCGACCCTATCTCGATGAATACGCACAAGCTTTTGCACGGACCGCTCGGAGCATGCATAGCGCAGAGTGAATTTGATATCTATGACCCCGAGGTTTTAGACGCGATAAGATACCATACAACCGCAAAGGCAAATATGAGTATGCTCACAAAGATTATCTATATCGCAGATTATATCGAGCCAAACCGTGACTTTGACGGGGTTGAGGAGCTTCGCGCTCTTGCGTATGAGGATATTGATGCGGCGATACTTCTTGGAATTGATTTTACGCTCTCCGAGCTGATTGAAAAGGGAAGCATGTTCCATCCCGACACGGTTCATGCAAGAAACAAGCTGCTTTTTGATAAGGCGTAGAGGTGATACAAATGAGAGATTATGAGGATATGCAGTCTCCGCAGAGAACAAAAAAGAGGCTGAAGCATCCAGGCAGATTTGCGGTGATTTTGATTACGGTTATAATCCTTTTGTGGATGGTATATAATTTTGTAATTGCACTTGCTACGGGTGCAAAGTTCAGTATACTCGGCAATGGCACAGACCCCGTTTATAATGTTGTGGTTGCTGGCATTGACCAGGGTGGTTACAGAACTGATTTGATACTGCTCTGTCAGGTTAACCGTGCAGACGGCGAGGTTAATGTCTTGCAGATACCGAGAGATACCAAGGTTCAGAACAGACGCAATGACAAAAAGATAAACTCGGCATATTATTCGGGATTTGAGACTATGAGTGCAGAGCTTGAACAGGTTACGGGACTGTATGCAGACAAATACATTATGCTTGGCTTTGACGCATTCAGCGATGTGATAGATGCCATGGGCGGTGTTACGATTGATGTGCCAATCCGTATGGACTACACCGACCCCGTACAGGATTTGGTGATTGACCTGCAGCCGGGAAAGCAAAGGCTTAACGGCGAGGAGGCACAGATGTTTATGCGTTTCCGCCAGAATGATGACGGCACGGGATATGCTAACGGCGATGTGGACAGACTTGAGGCGCAAAAGACGCTTTACGGTGCAGTTGCAAAAAAGATGTTATCGCCTATCGGCTTTGTAAGAGCAGGTGCGGTTTTCGGGGCGGTAAAGAGAAACTGCGAGACAAATATGAGCGGCGGTGAAATACTCGGACTTATGAGAGATGTTGCGGCAGTCGGCATGGATAACATACAGTTTCATTCACTGCCGGGCGGCGGCAGATACATTGGCGGCGGTTCGTATTTTGTAGTTAGTACAAACGAAGCATCGGCTTTGATAAATGAGAATTTTATTATTGAATAATTGACAGACTAATTGCAGGGAACGGGTCTATCCGTTCCGTAAATCGAAAGGATAAGATTAAATGGCTTGTGAAAATAATACAGTAAATAAAATTGTTAAGGTGCTCGACAGCAAAAAGGCTGAGGATATAAGCGTTTTGAATGTAAGCTCACTTACAACCCTTGCGGATTATTTTATAATTGCCGAGGGTAAGAACGAAAAACAGACTCAGGCACTTTGCGACCACCTTGAAGAAGAGCTTGCAAAGGATGGCATGAATGCGGTCAACAAGGAGGGTTACCGCACGGGTGACTGGATTTTGGTTGGCTTTGATGATATTGTTGTTCATATATTCAAACCCGAGGCAAGAAATTTTTATAATTTAGAGCATGTATGGCAGGATGCAATACGCGTTGATGTCTCGGATATAATAGTGAAATAAATTGACAGGAGGAGAAAGTCAAAGTGAAGTATGATTTTGATTTGATTGAAAAGAAATGGCAAAAAAAGTGGGCAGATACAGGTGCCTTTAAGATTGATGAGGATACAGACAAACCCAAGTATTATGCGCTTGAGATGTTCCCGTATCCGTCGGGAAATCTGCATATGGGACATGTCCGCAACTATTCAATAGGTGATGTTGTTGCACGCTACAAGAAGATGCGCGGCTTTAATGTTCTGCATCCTATGGGTTGGGATTCGTTTGGTCTCCCTGCTGAGAATGCGGCTATCAAAAACGGAACGCCTCCTGCGGATTGGACATGGTCAAACATAGATAATATGCGTGAGCAGTTAAAGAGACTCGGTTTTAGCTATGACTGGGACAGAGAGGTTGCAACGGCTAAACCCGACTACTACAAGTTTACACAGTGGATGTTTTTGCAGCTTTACAAAAACGGACTTGCCTACAAGAAAAAGTCATATGTAAACTGGTGTCCGTCCTGTCAGACGGTTCTTGCAAACGAGCAGGTTGTAAACGGCAAGTGCGAGCGTTGTAAGAGTGAGGTCGGCAAAAAGGATTTGGAACAATGGTTCTTCAAAATCACTGACTATGCACAGAGACTTTTGGATGACATAGATACACTCGATGGCTGGCCCGACAAGGTTAAGTCAATGCAGACTAACTGGATTGGCAGAAGCGAGGGTGCAGAGCTTGAGTTTAAGCTTGACGGAAGCGACAAGACACTTACCGTCTTTACAACAAGACCTGATACCATTTACGGTGTATCATATATGGTAATCGCACCCGAGCATCCCGTTGTGGAGGAGCTTATCGCGGGTAAGCCTGAGGAGGCGGAATGCCGTGAGTTTATAAAGAGAGTACAGTCCCAGAGTGAGATTGTGCGTTCTGCAACCGACACCGAGAAGGAAGGAGTGTTTACGGGTACTTATGTAATCAATCCGTTCACGGGTGATAAGGTTCCGCTCTATCTTGCAAACTATGTATTTTTAGATTACGGAACAGGTATCGTTATGGGCGTTCCCGCTCATGACCAGAGAGACTTTGAGTTTGCAACAAAGTATAATCTGCCGATTAAGATTGTTATTCAGCCTGAGGGACAGAACATAAAATCCGAGGATTTGACCGAGGCATTTGCCGCAGAGGGAATACTTGAAAACTCAGGACAGTTTGACGGAATGAACAACAAAGAGGCACTCTCTGCAATGATTGCATATGCAGAGGAAAAGGGATTTGGTACACGCAAGGTGAACTTCCGTCTGCGTGACTGGCTCATCTCGCGTCAGCGTTATTGGGGTGCACCCATTCCCGTTGTTTACTGCGAGAAGTGTGGCACGGTGGAAATTCCCGAGAGTGACCTGCCCGTAATGCTGCCTGAGAATGTTAGGTTCACGGGTCAGGGTAAGTCTCCGCTCAGCGAGTGCCCCGAGTTTGTAAATACTACCTGCCCCAAGTGCGGCGGCAAGGCTACCCGCGAAACAGATACAATGGATACATTTGTTTGCTCGTCATGGTATTTTATGAGATATTGTGACCCGCACAATACAGAGCTTCCATTCTCTAAGGAAAAGACTGATTACTGGATGAATGTTGACCAGTATATCGGCGGTGTTGAGCATGCAATTCTGCATCTTTTGTATGCAAGATTTTTCACCAAGGCACTTAAAGATTTCGGCTACATCAGCTGTGACGAGCCTTTTGCAAACCTCCTGACACAGGGTATGGTTTTAAAAGAC
>JAZUCQ010000006.1:0-7592 GCA_045639145.1 Clostridia bacterium
TGTGTATTTTTAGCGTTTTTCACACGGATTTTTTTGTGGGAAATTCGTGTGGGAAACGTTATAAACTTTTATTAAATTTTAATGTTTTAAGCGATTGAAAAGTGGTACTAAATTCCACTAATTTCCGTTAGGTTACGACAACTTCTGTTATCTTCCACTAAGTTCCAAATAGCCGATATGATTCGACAGATTTCGAGTCAGCCCCGTTATGTCCTGTTGCGGTGCCCGAAATTTTTAATCACCGCCGTGAAAAATTTCGACCGCTGCCACTCCTTATTGCTCGCTGTATCGTCCACCGGACGCACTCGCAAATGTCCCCACTTCGATACCGCTCCATATATTATGTTTTGCAACTTGATTATTGTACCACATATTTTTTAATATTTCAAGTATTTTCTTACAATTTGGTTCAAAAAAATTCTGCCGCTTTAAAATTGCTTTTAAAACGGCAGATTTTGTTTTTACTTTTTAAGAGCAGATGCGAGTGCCGCTCCTATTATTCCTGCATCATTCATAAGTGTTGCAATCTTAATCTCTGTCTGAGGAATATTTGCACAATACGAGTGTTCCTTCACATATTCCTTAATCGGATTGAGAAGATAGTCACCTTCCTTGCTTATTCCTCCCCCTATAACCAGAACCTCAGGTTGGAATATATTAATAATATTCGTAACACCACAAGCGACATATTCTATGTACTGGTCAACAACCGCTTTGCCTGCGGCATCTCCTGCTTTTGCCGCATCAAACGCGGTTCTGCCTGTGACCTTTCCTGCCTCATTTGCAATCTCGACCATCATGCTGTCCGGGTTTTCCTCAATCGCCTTTGTTGTCTGGCGGATAAGAGCGGTAACCGACGCATATGCCTCCCAGCAGCCGTCTGTACCGCAGGTACAAGGCTCGCCCTTGTAAATCATAACAGTATGTCCAAGCTCACCGCCTGCACCGTTGAAGCCTCTGTATATATCCTTGTTAAGAATAATTCCGCCGCCAACCCCTGTACCGAGAGTAACTGCGACAAAGCTGCTTGCACCTTTGCCGTTGATATAATACTCACCATATGCAGCGGCATTTGCATCGTTTTCTACCGCAATAGGAACATCAATATGCTTTTTAAGCTCTGCTACAAGCGGAACATTATCCCAGCGAATGTTATTTGAATAAATAACAACACCGGCTTTACTGTCAATAGTTCCGGGACTTCCTATTCCTATTCCCTCGATATCGCTTATCTCAAAGCCTGCATCACGGGTAAGCTCCATACACAGCTCTGCCATATCCTTTACAATTTCTGTATAGTGGCGCTGTGACAGCGTAGGACGGGAATCAGACTTTATTATCTTTCCGTCCTTGTCTACCAAACCTACTGCAATATTGGTTCCGCCTAAATCTATACCTATATACATAACATCAAAACCTCGCAATCTTCAAAATATATCCAAAGTATATTATATCTTATTTTTACTGATTTGTAAATATGAATTTTGAATATATTATTGCACTTCTGCGGTCACGGTATCTGTAACAGGTCTGCTCTTTGCCATTCCGTCCCACATGAAAAGCCTGTATTCATATTCTCCGCTTATGTCCATAGGAATGTTTACATCTACACTGCCACCCGATGAATTTTGGGGTATCTCGTATTTATGCGAAACAATGTCTACTAGCGCGTTGTTCTTATATACACCGACATATACATTGGAAACTAAGGTTAAATCACCTGCATTTTTGCAGTTAAATGTTACACTTAATTCATCCGAAGCGCTGTCTGCAATCGGCTTGCCGCTAACACCGACACTTACCGAGCCGTTTTTAATTCCGTCACTTACCATATCAGCCATAGATACGAGATTTTCCATATCAGGAAGCATAGCAGAAAATGTACTGTCATTAATATCTAACCATGTTCCCTCATCGGCTTCAGACGAATACGCCGTATCGGTCATATAATATCCTGTCTTATTGTTCATTATAAACGCAAGTCTGTACTTTGTCGCAGTTTTACCAAAATCGGGGATTTTAATGGTTTTTTCACTTCCCTCGGTCGCCGTACCCGACATAGAGCTTGATGCTGTGACCGTAACTCCTGTATCTGTTATAACCTGTATTTTATAGCTTACATATCCCGATGACCCTGCCGCTCTGCATGGCTTAATCTTGACTGATCCTCCCTGCTTTGCAAGCTGTAAATCTATATTGGTTGCACCTGCATCAAGCAACGCCGCAGATGCCTCATCTGTGGTAGGACCATCCTCTGTATAATAAAGATAGTCTGAGTAAATCGGGTTTGAATAGCTTGTATAATAAACATATATATCATCACCTATATCCGACGGATATGCTACCATATACTCGGTCTCCTTGCCCGTTAATGCGACATTGCAATACTGATATAGATAGGGACTTGACTTTCTTAAATACAAATATACATTCATTCCGCTTGTATAATTTACGCCATCGGGCAGAATAATCTTACCTGATATTGTGCTTCCCTTTTCAAAGATAAAATTAATATCCGATATATTACCCGAAACATCAACCAAAGTCGCAGCCGAGTATGAATCTGCTGACTCATTGTCACTTACATAGTAGTAGCTCGAACCTATCAAATTTGTTTTCCCTGAAAGTGTCGGACTTAAATAGAATTTATACTCACGGTCTATTGGCGGAAGATATACCTCATAGTTACCATATTCATCTGCCGAAACATTACAGCTTACATTAGCACTACCGCCTGTACTTGTACTATAGCTTGCGTATATTGTTCCTCTCTCCATTGTACCTATTGCACCATCGGGATAAATCAGCTTACCCGACACACGGTAGCCTGTCGGTATAGTTAAATTTAATGTTGATACATTATTTAGATTAACCGCCAGCTTTTCCGACTCAAGCACAGATAATGTTTGCCCGCCCTTGTAATAATACTTGCCTGCCGACATATTGCTGACCGTTCCGCTATATAATGATAAGTCCGCATACACATATACACTCTCTGCCTCTGCTTTTGGCACACTTATACTATAATTAAAATCTGTAAGGCTTGTAAGTCTTAAGTATGCACTGTTTGAGAAATTTTCGCCCTGTGCATAAATTCTGACATTTCCGTCACCCTCGTAAGTAGCTCCCTCTCCGTATGTGAGCGTACCTGCCAGCACTGCCGCCTCTATCAATGTAAAGTTTATATTATCGGTAAGGTCACCACTTGTGTCAACGGTCTCTGCCTCACTTGAAATATATTTAGAACCTGCTTGGTTGTAGTAAGTGTTTCCTGTAAAATAGTTGCATACATACTGATCCGAAAAACTCAAATACACGGTAGTTGATGTAGTATCAAGCGGTATTGATGTTGTATACTGAATTTCGCCCGGACCTTCTATTCTTATAGATGAGCCTGAACTACCTCCTGCATATACCCAAGCATACGCACTTCCCGTAAAGTCACTCGGAACGGTTATTGTACCTCTTATGAGCTTAGCTCTCTTTGGGCTGAAATTGACGGTAATCGCATCGTCTGCAACAACATCTATATTGGTATAGCTTGTACTTGTACCGCTGCCTGTATAATATAAAGTACTGTTCTCTACACAACAGTCACCAATATTTTCCGCATACATAGAAATATTTGTAACCGTAGCACCTTTTGGCAAATACATACAGTAGTCAGCTTCATAGGTGTTCTTTTTTACAGATGCATAGGCATTTATATAATAGCTTGTGCCCGAGTAGGTATAGCTTGCACTAATTCTGTAAGTAGATGCCGAGCTTACTGTTATATCCTGAGGAAGAATTACCTTACCCGACAGAGTTTGGTTGTTGTAAACCAAATCAATTTCTATGCCTGTCGCACTCTCAGGGTCGATTTTTATATTCTTGTAGTTATCAAACACACAATCGGTCGATATTGTGCTTACCTGAACATTTATTTTTCCGTCTGTTTTTGTCTCATCGCAATTTAAGATATATGTACTGTACGAAAGCTCGGTCTGACCCTCGGGTATATGAAATTCTGCATTTCTATACGATATTGTTGTGTTTCCCTTTTTAAACCTGCTCGAAAGTGTTACCGCTACACCGCCGTAGGGTGCGGCTGCCGCAAGCTTAAATGTTCCGCTTGTTTTAACAAACAGGTCGCTCGGCACATCAAAATTCACCTGTTCCATAGTTTCTGCAACAACCAAATTCTGTGCCTCGCCAAGCATCATAAGCTCTCTTGTACTGCCTCTTTCCTTTAGCGAAATATACACTTGTGCGGTCTTGTCTGCATAACGGCTTGGAATATTCAATGCGTACTCTGCACTGTCTGCATCCTTATCTAATTTTACAGTTTTATAAAAGCTATCCCCATCAATATCTGCTCTTACACTAAACTCTATGCTCTCGCCCACTGCGTTTCCATTTCGTGATACTGTACCACTTAGCACCACGCTCTCGGGGAATGTAATGGTCAAGGCATCTGTCTGCTCAAAATCCACTAATGTTGCCTTGCTGATATCGGGAGTTATTCCCAACTCTTCGCTGTAATAATAAAATGCATTACTTTCTGAATATACACTGTTTGAAATCGTAGTATCTGCAACAAAAACATAGCCCTGCTTGTAACCTGTAATATTCACATTTGCTGCAAACTCACTCTCGCCTGCTAAAACCTTTTCATTTCCCGAATTGACTGTTGTGTCGCCTGACTTAAATCCAACTCTGTATACTGTATCGGCAGTTGCCGCATTTGAAAACTTTACCGTAATTGGTAATACTTTGTTTGTTGTATCGGATGTATATGTAAAGTCTATATCCTCCATTGCCGCATCTGTTGTGTCGATATAACAAATATTTTCCCACTCATCTGCGGTGTTATATATCGAATACCATCCGTAATATTGTCCGTCAACACCCACCTGCAGATTATATGTACCAACACCTACACCTACGGTGTACTCGGCTGAGGTTGCACCTGCAGAAACAGAAAGATAATTATATCCGTCTATTGTATAATTGGCATCCGATGCCATTACATAAAAGTGCGTATCTTCCTCTATGGCATTTGCAAAGGTTACGGTTCCCTTAATTACTCTTTCTGCCTTGGGGATAACAATATCCGCAGTTGCAGAATCTGACAAAACAACTGCATCTGCCCCATAAACAGAGTCCACGCTTTTTGCCCCTGCGTAATATATCGGATAGTTTACCGCATCACCTGTGGTATAGTAATACTCCGCACTTACCGCATAGCTGCCCTTGGGCAATGTAAACGAATAGTCAATATAGTTATTGCTATTTAAGTAATATGACTGGTACGCAACGGTTGTGTTTGAGCGTGCAGTAATCTTGCCATCAGTCTTTTCGTACTTATAAACATTGACGCCAATTTTACCGCCCGTAGCCGTAACATCGTTTGCAAGCGATACTCTGCCTGATAATACCCCTGTCTCACCCTCTGTTGACAATAGCATAACGCTATCCTCACCAAGACTTGCAAGCATAGGCATATCCGCCGCAGTCTCACTCTCTGCCATTGCATAATCTTGATTGTTGGTATTTTCTGCATCAACTGGAATAATTGTCCATCCGATTAGCATAATTGACACCAACATAGCTGATAAAAGCCTCTTTCTCATAAACACATTTCCTCCCCTGATTTTGTGTAATTATATTTTGTGCAGATTAATTTTAACAAACCAAAAATGAAAAGTCAATGCTAAACGGATATATTTTGGCAAAACATTTAAAAGGCGACTCATTGAGCCGCCTTTTAAAATTTTATCTCTCACACTTTAAATAATAAACAGAATACGGTGCAAGCTCTGTACCTCCGCCGAAGTCAAACTTCTCTCCCGTAATCAGGTCTATTGCCATTCCGCAGCCTGCGTCAAAATGAGCAACATACGGCTGTTCGTCGGCATTGACGGCAACGAGCACCCGCTCCTCCTCCGTCTTTCTTTCAAAAATCAACTGCTTGTTTGTAAGTACAATATTTTTATATGAGCCGTACCTTAAAGCTACGCTCTGCTTGTACGCTTTTGCATATGATGCTATACATCTGCAAAGCTCATTTTCCTCAGGAGTCTCTATCTCGGGTCTGAGTGCATCGTCTCCGTGCGACTTTTCGCCTTTTATTCCCCATTCGCTTCCGTAATATATGCACGGAATACCCGGCATACCAAACATCATTGCGTATATAAGCGGCAGATGCCTTGGATTTGACAGACAGCTTGCAATTCTTGTTACATCATGGTTGTCAACAAAATTCAAAAGATGCCGTCCCGTATATAAGCACCATTGCTCCGCACCAAACTGTCGGTTGAGCGAATAGGCAATCTCGAACATATTCATCGAATTAAAGCTTGAATACAAACCCTTGTAGCACTCATAATTGGTGCAGCTGTCAAGTCCCGCTGACAAAAGTCTGTTGTAGTCGCCGTGGATAATCTCACCCACAAGGAAGAAGTCATTCTTAATCGAATTACAATGATTTCTCAGCCTTTGCATAAACTCAGAGCTTAGGCAATACGCAACATCGAGTCTTATTCCGTCAATTCCAAACTCATTTATCCAAAAGCTTACGCTGTCCAAAAGGTACCTTACAACCTCCTCGCAGCTAAGGTTTAACTCCACAAGCTCAAAGTGACCCTCCCAGCCTTTGTACCAAAAGCCGTCATTGTAGCAGCTGTTTCCGCCAAAGTCGATATGGAACCAGTTTTTATACTGCGAATTTTCGCGATTTTCGCATACATCACGAAAAGCAAAAAAGCCTCTTCCTACATGGTTGAATACCCCGTCTAAAACAACCTTTATTCCGTTTTGATGAAGGGTATTGCATACCTCTTTAAAATCCTCATTTGTACCAAGACGGCGGTCAATACATCTGTAATCTCTTGTATCATAGCCGTGACGGTCCGACTCGAATATCGGGGAGAGATATACTGCATCTGCCCCTGTATTTTTTATATGCTCTGCCCACTTAGCAATCCTTTTAATTCTGTTTATCGGCTCTCCGCCGTTATTCTCTCTCTCAGCTCCGCAAAAGCCCAGAGGATATATCTGATAAAAAACGCTGTTATATGCCCACATATTCCTGTTCCTTTCATTAATTCTTATTTAATTATACACTAAATCACGCAATTTGTCACGAAAATAATTACTTTCACCAAAGTTTTTTTTGGGAATAATATATATTATCCATAAAAAGGTGGTGAACGCAAAATGAGCAGACTTTATATAAGGAGACGGATTAAATACAAATTTGGTGCATACCGCAAAAAATCAGCCGCCGCGGTATATGTGTGGAGGTTTACCGCTGCTGCTCTGTTCATCGCTGCCGTCTTATTTCTTGCAGGGCAAAGAGTTTGCTCCCTCGCCATAAGGCTTGGCGAGATACAGCTTGAAAACGAAGTACGGCAGGAGAGCGGCCGCATAGCCGTCTCCCTTTTGTCAGAGTACGGCTCTGAAATCAATTCTATGATAACCCAAAGTCGTGGTGATGACGGCGAAATAAATTCTTTTACCGCTGATTTTACACAGCTTAACAGCCTTAAATTCGCGCTCTCGGATAAATTGACCAAATACCTTATCTCTCATGAAGAAATAATATGCCG
>JAZUCQ010000007.1:0-53170 GCA_045639145.1 Clostridia bacterium
TGCGATTAGCAGCCGCAACCGTTGTTATAACTACTGTTGTTATCGCCACAGCAGCAGAATATAAGGATTATAAGAATGATAATCCAGAGACAGTTATTGTCGCCGAAGCAAGCGTTGTTTCCAAAGCAGCTCATACCTACACCTCCTTTTAAGTATATGAAAGGTCTGACTTATGTCAGTCGCAGCAACCGCAGTCACCGATACCGCGCACATTACCGCTGCACGAACCGCCGCAGCAGCAAACGATAATTAAGAGGAGAATAATCCAAAGACAGCTATCTCCTCCACCGCAATTTGAAAACATAACCTTGCACCTCCTATATCGTGTTCACTAATATCATACTCAAAACCTTAGATTTGGTTACAGCTGTATCAAAAAGTTTTTAATAAATTTTTCTTTATCTGTTTACAAAACACCGCTCTATGTGATATTATTAAAGCATATATATTCTCATTTAGGGAAAGGGACGGATTACAAATGAAAACTGATATAGAAATAGCTCAAAGCGCAAGCATGCTTCCCATCCGCGAGGTTGCAGAGGCGGCTGGGATTGACGAAAACGGTCTTGAATATTACGGAAAATACAAGGCAAAGCTCTCTGACGAGTTGATTGAGAGCAAGATGTGCGAAAAGGACGGACGGCTCATCCTTGTCACAGCAATAAACCCTACCCCCGCAGGCGAGGGCAAAACCACAGTAACGGTAGGGCTTGGACAGGCAATGAAGAGAATAGGGAAATCTTCTATAATTGCTCTCCGTGAACCATCAATGGGTCCCGTTATGGGTGTAAAGGGCGGAGCAGCAGGCGGTGGTTACTCTCAGGTTGTTCCTATGGAGGACATTAATCTGCATTTTACAGGTGATATGCACGCAATCACTGCGGCAAACAACCTCTTATCTGCCGCGATAGACAACCATATCCACCACGGAAACGCTCTCAAAATCGACCAGAGAAGAATTACATGGAAGCGTTGTCTCGATATGAACGACCGTGCCCTGCGGGAGGTTGTTGTGGGCCTTGGAGGAAAGGTCAACGGTTTTCCTCGTGAGGACGGATTTATGATAACCGTCGCAAGTGAGATAATGGCAATCCTCTGCCTTGCAAATGATATGGATGACCTCAAGGCGCGGCTTGCCGCAATCGTAATCGGTTATAATCTTGAAGGCAAGCCTGTTACCGCAGGTGACCTCGGGGTACAGGGCGCAATGGGCCTTTTACTCCATGATGCAATAAAGCCAAACCTTGTTCAGACTCTCGAAAACACCCCTTGTCTGATGCACGGCGGACCGTTTGCAAACATTGCACACGGCTGTAATTCAGTTCGTGCAACCAAGCTTGGTCTCAAGCTTGCCGATTACTGTATCACCGAGGCAGGCTTTGGCTCTGATTTGGGTGCTGAAAAATTCTTTGACATAAAGTGCCGTTTCGGAAATCTCAAGCCATCATGTGTGGTTCTTGTTGCAACTGTGCGTGCACTTAAATACAACGGCGGTGTGCCCAAAGCCGAACTGTCTGAGGAAAATTGCGATGCACTCAATCGCGGCATTGTCAACCTTGGCAAGCATATCGAAAATATGCACAAGTTCGGACTTCCCGTTGTTGTCGCAATTAACCGTTTCCACACAGATACTGATGCAGAGCTTAAAGCAGTTGAAGACTACTGCGAAAAACTCGGCGTAACTGTTTCAATGTGCGAGGTATTTGCAAAAGGCGGTGAGGGCGGAATTGACCTTGCTGAAAAGGTAATAGCTACAATCGACCGCCGTGACGGTGCTGAGAGTTTTGCTCCCATTTATGACGAAAAGCTTCCCATTAAGGACAAGATAGCTATAATTGCAAAAGAAATATATGGAGCAGACGGCGTTACCTATTCGCCCAAGGCAGAAAAGACTATTAAAGAACTGACCGAGCTTGGCTATGACAAGACACCCGTATGTATGGCAAAAACTCAGTATTCGCTCTCAGATAACCCTGCTCTTCTCGGCAGACCCGAGGGATTTACTGTAACCGTGAGAGAGATTAAAATTTCTGCAGGTGCAGGTTTTGTTGTGGCTCTCACAGGTGATGTTATGACTATGCCCGGACTTCCCAAAGTGCCCGCGGCAAATAACATGGATATAGATGCTGACGGAAAAATTACAGGCTTATTCTAATAATCAGGAGTGAAAATAATTTGTTTACGGCAGACACATATGATGTAGCGGTTATAGGCGGCGGTCATGCAGGAATTGAAGCGGCGTTCGCCGCGGCAAGGTTAGGTCTTAAAACCTGTATCTTCTCAATTTCCCTTGACTCTGTTGCCAATCTGCCCTGCAACCCCAGTATAGGCGGTACCGCAAAGGGGCACCTTGTGCGTGAGATTGATGCCCTTGGCGGAGAAATGGGCAGAGCGGCAGACGCAACCTTTATACAGTCACGAATTTTAAACAGAGGCAAAGGGCCTGCTGTTTATTCGTTGCGTGCTCAAATTGACAGACGCAAATATCAAAACGATATGAAGCACCGCTTAGAGCTGTGCGATAACCTTGACATTCGCCAGGCGGAGATTGTGGAAATAACCGTAGACGAAAACAACTGCGTCAGTTCAGTTATCACAATGGCAGGGGCACAATACATGTGCCGCGCCGCAATTATATGCTCGGGCACATACTTAAAATCAAGAATAATAATCGGCGAGTTCAGTCAGGAAAGCGGTCCTGACGGGGTATTCCCTGCACGCGGACTTTCTGATTGTCTCAAAAGGCTTGGGGTAGAGCTGGTTCGCTTTAAAACAGGCACACCGCCAAGAGTAAACAGACGGAGTATAGATTTTTCCAAGCTCGAGGAGCAGCTTGGCGACGAAGAGATAACTCCGTTCTCGTTTGAAACAAAGGGTGAGCTTAAAAATCAAGTTTCGTGTCATATTACATATACAAATGAAAAAACGCACAAAATAATACTTGATAATCTTCACCGTTCACCCCTCTTCGGTGGCGATATAAAAGGAATCGGGCCAAGATACTGCCCCTCTATCGAAGATAAAATTGTCCGTTTTAAGGACAAGGAGAGACATCAGCTTTTTGTCGAGCCCATGGGTACTGACACAGAAGAGATGTATATACAAGGCTTTTCCAGCAGTATGCCCGAAGATGTTCAGCTTGAGATGATTCATTCACTGCCGGGATTTGAAAATGCTCAGGTTTCAAGGAATGCATATGCAATCGAATATGACTGTGCAAATCCTCTGCAGCTTCTGCCCACTCTGGAATTTAAGAAAATCAGCGGACTTTACGGCGCAGGTCAGTTTAACGGAAGCTCCGGCTATGAGGAGGCGGCAGCACAAGGACTTATTGCAGGCATAAATGCAGCACTTAAGCTGCTTGGCAGAGAACCGTTTATACTTGAGCGTTCACAGGCATATATCGGAACTCTTATAGACGACCTTGTTACTAAGGGCACAAATGAACCGTACCGAATGATGACATCACGCTCAGAGTATCGACTTTTACTTCGTCAGGATAATGCCGATTTAAGACTTACCCCCTACGGGCACGAGATAGGTCTTATCTCAGACGAACGATATTCTGCTTTTCTTGAAAAAAGAAACGCTATCGAGGCTGAGATGCAAAGACTTAAAAAGCTTGTCTTCCCCCCGTCTGATGCGGTAAACAAAATTCTTTGCAATGCAGGGAGTACCGCTATATCGACAGGTGTTCACGCAGATGAACTGCTCAAACGCCCCGAAGTAAGCTATGCAATGCTTGCCGAGGTTGATAAAGACCGACCCTCTCTCCCTGCGGAGGTATGCGAGCAAGTGGAGATTAGTATAAAATATGAGGGGTATATCAACCGCCAACTATCACAGGCATCACAGTTTTCAAAGCTTGAAAACAAGCGCCTGCCCGACGATATCGACTATATGTCCATTGACGGCTTGAGAATAGAAGCAAGACAAAAGCTTGACAAAATACGCCCTCTCTCATTAGGTCAGGCTTCGAGAATATCCGGAGTTTCTCCTGCGGATATAACGGTTCTTATGATATATCTGAAAATGTAATATTAAAATACGAAAGGAACGATTACCATGAAAAAGATTGTATCTGCTGCTTTGGCAGCAATAATGCTTTCTGCACTTTGTGCCTGCGGAGATAAGCCTGTAAGTCAGACAGGTGAAAATATCGTAGAGAACACAACAGGAAGCGGCAACAAGTATGATGTTCAGCTTGATGAGCGAACCGAGGATACTCAGTATGAATATGGCGAGGATGACCTCTCGCTTGTAGATACCATGTCGGGAAGCAAAATTACTCTCGGTATGTCTCAGCAGGATATTGAGACAATAACGGGAGCGCCCGAACAGACCGACAGAGATACCTTGATATATGACGGAGTTATCGTAATGTACGAGGAAGGAAGGGCGGTTTCTTTCATTGTATCGAACGGAATGTTTAAAGACGGAAAGGAAACCAGATACAAGACGACAAGAGGCATCGGCGTCGGAACTTCCGCAGATGACTTTAAAAAAGCCTACGGCGACAGCTATGCCGAGGGCGGAGAAGTTACTCACGAGTCGGGCGAGGTCTCCAAAACTGCATCAAGTGCCATAAGATACTTTAAGAAAGACGGCAATAAAATCGAATTTTTGGGCACAGACGCTTCAAGCATTCAGCAAGATGGCGAAGATGCCGAATACTATTTGCAGGACTTTATGTTCAGCAACAAGACAGGCAACATTGCAACAATGCGTATAAGTCTTTCATCTGCCGCAACAGGCGGAATGCAAAAATAGGAAAATTAATAATTCTCGGGGTACCAAGACCCTGAGATTTTAATACAAGGAGGAATAAAAATGGTTATAGGAAGCTTAAAGGATTGCGACAAATACGCATCATTGCACCCCGATTTTGCGGAGGTTTTTGAATTCTTAAAGACACTTACCGCAGAATCGGCAGAGGAAAAAACCGTTCTGAGAGAAAACGATGTATGGGTTAAGCCGGGTACGGCGGTAGACAAAAACACGGCTGCCAAGAACTTCGAGGTTCACAGAAACTTTATAGATGTTCAATACATTATAGACGGCGAAGAGGAATTCGGGTATTCGGATATTTCAAAGCTTAGCGTGTGTGACGAATACAATCCCGAAAAAGATGTCGAGTTTCTCATAGGTGATGTAAGTACATTGGTTCTTAAATCGGGTGATTTCTGTATTTTGTTTCCCGAGGATGGGCACATACCCACAAAAAAATGTCTCACGCCTACTGTAAAAAGAGCCGTTGCAAAGGTTCGTTTATAGGCAATTTACAACGGATTGAATGATTTAAGCGTTTTCTAATTGTAGAAAACGCTTAAATTATAAAAAATATAAAAAAAAGCTTGCATTTTTCTTTTATATGTGATACAATATAACTCGCGTTGATTGTGAAACAAATCCAATGTAACTTATAGAATTTGGCTCCGTGGTCAAGCGGTCAAGACACCGCCCTTTCACGGCGGTAACAGGGGTTCGATTCCCCTCGGAGTCACCATCTTATAAGCAGCAGTCTTTGGCTGCTGCTTATATTCCATATTTAACAATATGGACCTTTAGCTCAGTTGGTTAGAGCAACCGGCTCATAACCGGTTGGTCCGGGGTTCGAGTCCCTGAAGGTCCACCAGAAAAAAGACTATTCTTCGGAATAGTCTTTTTTTAACGAAATAAATCCTTGCGGATTTGTGAAATGCACTGCGTGCATGAAATATTGCTTCGCAATGTGAAATACGCTCTTTGGGCGTGTGGATTTATTTCATTTCATAGAAAACTTTAGTTTTCTATTTCACAATTTCGACAGAAATTATTTCACATCAACGAAGTTGATATTTCATTAAAATAAAATGCATATGCATCTTACACGAAAGGCAAAAAATAAACCTACTTGTCCGTTTTTACTGGTTCTGTTCAACGAAAACCGTGCTTTTTTATCACTACTCTTCTTCAAGATTTATCCATTCGGAAACCTTTTCTATAAACATATGTCCGTCAAGATGCTCAATCTCATGGCAGAGTGCCCTTGCAAGCAAGCCCTCGCCCGTAATCTCACGGATTTTTCCGTTGCGGTCTGCGGCACGAACGGTCACCTTGTTGGGGCGTGTAACAATCCCCCAATGGTCGGGGTAGCTAAGGCACCCCTCCGTATCTGTCTGCTCGCCCTCCTCGTATATTATCTCAGGGTCTATCAGCTCGATAAGACCGTCGCCGATATCTATAACCGCCATTCTTCTGAGGACTCCCACCTGAGGTGCAGCAAGTCCCACACCGCCCGATTCATAAAGTGTATCTATTAAATCTTCAAGCAAAGCCATGTTTCTGTCATTCATCTCTCCCACAGGTCTGCACTTTTTAGAAAGTGTTTCCTCGCCCGGAAGGCCAAGCTTTAATATTGTTCTTATAGCCATTTTTTCTTCCCTTTCTTTGTTTAAATCCCTATCATCATATCATATTATTCGGGTTAATGTCAATCGAAATCATATTCTTTGTTCTTGACTTTTCATGTTCTGCGTTTATTGCTGCAAGAAACGGGAGAATTTGCTCTCCGCTTCTCACTTTTACAATAATTCTGTATCTGTATTTATTCTTTATCCGATGAATAGGCGCAGGTGCAGGTCCCAGAATTTTAATAATGCTTGGGTTACATTTTTGCTCTGTCATTATCTTTTCGCCTATGCTCTCGATTTCCCGCTCCGCTTCAGCCTCATCTTCCCCCGACAGCATAATACATACTATATCACAAAACGGCGGATAGTCCATTCTCCGTCGGTAGGTTATCTCGTTCTCATAAAAATCAATATAATTTTGTTCCTTGGCAAAATTTATTGTTCTGTTCTGCGGCTGATAGGTCTGAATGAACGCTCTGCCCTCTATATCGCCTCTGCCTGCTCTGCCGCATACCTGAGTTATCAGCGAAAAGCACTTCTCTCCTGCCCTGAAATCATCAACATTGAGCGCGGTATCCGCCGCAAGAACCCCGACAAGCGTAACATCAGGAAAATCAAGTCCCTTTGTCACCATCTGAGTTCCAAGCAGAATATCCGCCTCGCCGTTTTTAAATCTGCTGAGGATTGCCTCATGTCCGCCCTTGCCCGAGGTGGTGTCAAAATCCATTCTCAGAACTCTCGCCTGCGGAAACAGCCGTATTATTTCATCTTCTATCCGCTGTGTTCCCGTTCCGAAAAACTTAACATATTTCGAGCCGCATTCACGGCATTCCTTTATGTTATCTATCGTCTGTCCGCAATAATGGCAGACAAGCTTATCTGTCTTTTTGTGGTATGTCATTGCGATACTGCAATTTTCACATTCGACAACCGCTCCGCATTCACGGCAGGAAACAAAGGTGTTGTAGCCGCGTCTGTTCAAAAACAGTACCGTTTTTTCTCCCCGCTCAAGATTGAGACGGATTTCCTCCTGAAGCCTTATGCTAATCGGTGAATTGTTATGCAAATCAAAAAGCTCACTTCGCATATCCACAATCCGCGCCTTTGGCATCGCGTTATCGTTATATCTTTTATTCATCTCAAACAGAGTATATTCTCCCTGCTTTGCAAGGTAATATGTTGAAATATCAGGCGTTGCCGATGCCAGAAGGACAGGTGCGCCGTGTCTCTGCCCTCTCCACATTGCAACCTCTGCCGCATGGTATCTCGGGGAAATATCCGATTTGTAGCTATTCTCGTGCTGTTCGTCAAGAATGATAATCCCGATATTATCAAATGGTGAAAATATCGCACTTCTTGCACCTACAACAACACAAACCTCACCGCTTTTCATGCGACACCACTGGTCATACCTCTCGCCAAGCGAAAGTCCGCTGTGCATAACTGCAACACGATTGCCGAAACGCCCCACAAACCTCTCTACCATCTGCGGTGTAAGGGATATCTCGGGCACAAGCATTATTGCCTGTCTGCCCATAGATATGCAATGCTCTATTGCTTGCAAAAAAACCTCCGTCTTGCCGCTGCCCGTGACACCGCGCAACAAAATCTTTTCAAACTTTTTATTCTCGGTAAGTCCGTTAAGATATTCAATTATCGGCTTTTGCTCCTCCGTCGGGATATATGATACAGTATCTTCATACTTGTTCTCGTCATAGGCTTCACGCACAAGCTGTTCCTTATATATCGAAACAAATCCCTTTTCGCACAGTGCATTGAGCGACACATAATTTCCGTCAGCCGCAGTCACAAGGTCAGCGCATGTCATATCTCCGCAGTCGCAAAGGGTCAAAAGCATATTCGCCTGAACATGTGCCCTGCGCAAAAACAACTCGTCCGCCATGGCATATCCGTCATCTATGCTGCACTCAAGCCGTGCCTTGCGTATATATTTTACCCCTACTAAATCGCGGATATTTTCACAAAGCTCAACTGCACCCATGTCCGAGAGTGCATATACTGCACTTTTAAGTCCCCGACCGCCTACACATTCCGCAAGCTCTGCATACTCTGCCATGCCGTCGCGGTCGCGGAGTGCCTGCATTATCTTCTCCTGAGTGGGCGTAAGCTTTGCCTCACCCAACTTACCATCACGCAAAGCAACCCACAAGCTGATTTTTGCACTTGCCCTTGGCGATCTTACCTGCTTGTAGCTTTGCGAAAAGGAACACAAGTACTTATTCTGCATCCAGCGGCACAGCTCAAGCTGTTCCTCTGTGCAAGCTGCGCCATCTCCGATTATGCTTTGTATCGGTTTGAGCCTTTTGACATCGCTGCTGTCGCAAAGGCGTACAATTAAGCCCTCGGCAGAGGCATTTCTCGCTCCGAACGGAACAATTACCCTCATACCGACGGCAGCAGTTTTTGCAAGCCCATCAGGAATGAGATAGTCAAATTCCCGACTGAGTGCATATGCGGCGTTTGTAAGCATAACCTTTGCAACCATCGCTTTACTCCTCTTTTTGAAAAAAATTAGGGGATGCCGCAAGCGTCATCCCTGTAGTTATCCTGACTTATTCTTCTGTTTTGGACTGAAGCGTACTTGTTGCAACAGCGTTTATCTTGCCCTCATAAATCTCGTTTATCGCAACCGAGATTTCCTTATTATTGTCAGCCTTGGCAAGCGGCTCCGCTCCCTGTGACAACTGACGCGCACGGCGTGCGGTCTCTATAACCAACGAATAACGGCTTCCCGTTTTCTTAACAAGCTCTGCAATAGGCGGATAAATCATCATAATACATCTTTCCTTTCTATTATATCCTTTATCTCCCTGACGGCATCGTCAAGTATGTTATTTACTACAATATAATCGTATTTGTCCTTCATCTCAAGTTCTGCCTCTGCCGCGGCTACCCGACTTTCTATCTCCTCGGGCTGTTCGCTGCCTCTGCCGAAAAGCCGCTCCCGCAATGCTTCCACGCTCGGCGGAGCAATAAAAATATATATTCCCTCACGGTGCTTATCCATAACATTTACAGCACCCTGAACATCAATCTCAAGCAGAACATCGCATCCGTCTTTAAGTGTCTCTTCAACTGCACCTATCGGTGTTCCGTAGTAATTTCCGTTATACTGTGCCCACTCTAAAAAATCGCCGTTTTCTATCATCGAGCGGAACTCGTCCTCTGTCTTAAAAAAGTAGGTAACACCCTCGATATCCTCCGTTCTCGGTTCTCTTGTTGTTGCCGAGACGGAAAGCCTTATTTTGTCACACTCCGAGAGGATACGGCGCACAATAGTACCCTTACCAACGCCCGACGGTCCTGAAATAACAATAAGTCTCCCCTTATTCATCATCCTCTGCCGTGTCCTCCTTCTCGATTTCCTTAGGTTCTGCTCTGCCTGCAATAGTCTCGGTCTGGATTGCCGAGAGGATAACATGGTCGCTGTCGGTTATTATAACCGCACGGGTGCGTCTGCCGCAGGTTGCGTCGATTAAAAGTCCCTTTTCCTTAGACTCCTGAACTATTCTCTTAATAGGTGCAGAATCGGGGCTGACAATCGCAATAACCCTGTCTCCCGAAACTATATTACCAAAACCAACATTGATAAGCTTCATCTTACCACTCCTATTCTATGTTCTGAATCTGCTCGCGTATTTTCTCTATTATCGACTTGAGCTCTACCACATGAGCCGCAATATCAGCATCGTTGCATTTAGAACCCGTAGTGTTTGCCTCGCGGTTCATCTCCTGCACGATAAAGTCAAGCTTTTTGCCGACAGGCTCATTTGCCTGCATTGTCTTTTTAAAAGCACATACATGGCTGCGAAGCCGGACGAGTTCCTCATCGACCGAGATTTTGTCGGCAAAGATTGCCGCCTCGGTAATAATTCTTGTTTCGTCTATTGAACGGTCAGCGAGGATATCCTCGAGCTTTTTGCGAAGTCTTTGCATATACTCACTAACACACTCGGGAGAGCGTTTTTCGATAATCCCAGCCTCGGACAAAAGCGACTCTAAATGCTCATTGAGATTTTGTTCAAGACGCTTACCTTCATCTGTTCGCATTGCCACAAAATCAGAAAGTGCCGTCTCAAACACAGCAAGCACCATCTCGCAGATTTTTTCCTCATCAATCTCTTTATATTCAACATCAAAGATATCAGGCAGGCGTGACATAGAGGACACCGACAAATCATTCGCAACTCCAAGCTCAGACAGCTCCGTCAATGCTTTTATATACCCTTCGGCAACAGGACGGTTGAGTGCAATCTCTCTGTCGTCACTCTCTTTCTGCTCAATGCTGAGCAGGATTTCCACCTTTCCTCTTGAAACCGCACGCATTGCCGCATTGCGAATTTTATCTTCAAGGAATGAATAATATCTGGGCACTTTAATTGTAAAATCGCTGTATCTGTGATTTACAGACTTTATTTGAATTTTAATCAGATATCCGTCAATCAGCTGCTCTGCGCGGCCAAATCCGGTCATACTCTTCAGCATTTGTACCACCTCTTTATCAACTTAACATTTTACCACATTTTTGCAGAGTTTGCAAGGCTTTTTTCATTTTTACACGCCTATTTGCGGACAAAGGTGCGCAATCGGACATGCCTCACATCTTGGGGTGCGTGCGTTGCAATATTTCCGTCCGTGAAAAACAAGGCAGTGACAATACTGCGTCTGTATCTCGGGCGGTAAAATCTTCAAAAGGTCGAGCTCTATCTTGTATGCATCACGGCTTTTGGTAAACCCCATTCGGTTTGAAAGTCTCGTCGCATGGGTATCTACCACCACGCCCGGGATACCAAAATAATCGCCAAGCACCAGATTGGCAGTCTTTCTGCCAACCCCGGGGAGCCTTAAAAGCTCCTCCATGGTTTTGGGTACCTCGCCGCCAAATTCATCAATTAACATTCTGCAGCAACCGATTATGTTCTTTGCTTTGTTGCGGAAAAATCCCGTCGAACGGATATCCTCACGCAGTTCAAGCTCGTCTGCATTTGCAAAAGCATACACATCAGGGTATTTTTTAAAAAGAGCAGGTGTTACCATATTAACTCTTGCATCGGTACATTGCGCCGCAAGCTGTGTTGCAATCAACAGCTGCAGTGCGTTTTCATAATCAAGCGTACAGTCAGCATCGCTATATACATCTTCAAAAATCTTGTATATCTCTGTCGCACGAACCTTTTTTGCCGCAATACTCTCACGCATGTTTTTGCCTCCTTGTAAATATTTTAACTTTTCTCTTGCAAAATGCCATTTGTAATATTATAATATAAAATAGAGTAATTTGCAACAAATTATTATACTGCAGAATAACTCTGAAAGGAATGAATAGAATGTACGAACTTGAAAATGTAAAAAAAGTTGACCCTGAGATCGCCGAGGCGATATCCAAGGAAATCGGCAGACAGCGCAGCAAGATTGAGCTTATAGCGTCTGAAAACTTCGTAAGCCCTGCTGTAATGGAGGCAATGGGAACTCCCCTTACCAATAAATACGCAGAGGGATACCCCGGCAAGCGTTACTATGGCGGCTGTGAATATGTTGATATTGTGGAGGACCTCGCAAGAGACCGTGCAAAGGAGCTGTTTGGTGCAGAGTTTGCCAATGTTCAGCCGCACTCGGGTGCGTCTGCTAATCTTGCTGTTTTCTTTGCAGCAATGGAGCCGGGCGACACATACCTCGGTATGAACCTCGCACACGGCGGACATTTGAGCCACGGTTCACCTGTCAATATCTCGGGTAAATACTTCAATGTTGTACCCTACGGCGTAGATGATGTTACGCACAGAATAGATTACGATAACTTAAGAAAGCTTGCACATGAGAACAAGCCTAAGCTTATTTTAGCCGGTGCAAGTGCATATGCGCGTGAGATTGACTTTGCGGCATTCCGCGAGATTGCAGACGAGGTTGGCGCATATCTTATGGTTGATATGGCACACATTGCAGGTCTTGTAGCGGCAGGTCTCCATCAGAGCCCCGTACCTTATGCAGACTTTGTTACAACCACCACACACAAGACTCTCCGCGGCCCGAGAGGCGGTCTTATCCTCTGCAAAGAAGAATACGGTCCCATGATTAACAAGGCTGTATTCCCCGGCTGTCAGGGTGGTCCTCTTATGCATGTTATCGCAGGTAAGGCGGTATGCTTTAAGGAGGCTCTCTCTGATGAGTTCAAGGCCTATCAGGGACAGGTAAAGAAGAATGCTGCAACCCTGGCAGACGAGCTTATTAAGAGAGACATTGATATTGTTTCAGGCGGAACCGACAACCACCTTATGCTTGTAAGTCTTTTGAAGCAGGACAAGACAGGCAAAGAGGTTGAGCACAATCTTGACGAGGTTGGTATTACCTGTAACAAGAACACTATTCCCAACGATCCCAAGAGTCCCTTTGTTACAAGCGGTATTCGTCTTGGTACTCCTGCTGTTACAAGCAGAGGCTTTGACGAGGCTGATATGTGCGAGGTTGCAGACCTTATCTCAAAGGTAATTTGCGACTTTGAGGGCACAAAGGAAGAGGTCGCAGACCGCGTTCAGGCACTCTGCAAGAAGAGACCTCTTTATGAATAAGCCATTAGCTGACAGAATTCGTCCAACCTGCCTTGACCATGTTGCGGGGCAGAAGCATATCTTAGGAAAAGGACGGATTTTGCGAAATATTATCGAGAGCGGGAATATCCCCTGCATGATTTTCTATGGACCGTCAGGCACGGGAAAGACAACCGTCGCAAATATTGCGGCGGCTATCTCTAACCGCCCGTTATATAAGCTTAACGCGACAAATGCCTCGGTTTCCGACATAAAGGCTATCGTGCGAGAGAGCGAGGGTCTGCTCGGGCAGGACGGAGTTTTACTCTATCTTGACGAGATACAGAACTTTAACAAAAAGCAGCAGCAATCCCTCCTTGAATATACCGAGAACGGAAGAATAACGCTGATTGCAAGCACTACGGAAAACCCTTACTTTTATGTATACAACGCAATTTTGAGCCGCAGTACGGTTTTTGAATTTCGTTCTCTTACCGCCTCAGACATTGAGGAGGTTTTGGCACGGGCACTTGAAATTCTGCAAAAAGAGGATTTCTCCGACGGAAGTCTCTGCACAGAAGACGGCTTTTTACATCTGCTTGCAGAGAAATCAGGCGGCGATGTACGCCGTGCACTCAACTCGTTAGAGCTGGCAGTATGTTATACACCGCCGCAAAGTGACGGAAAAATTCTGCTCACCTCTGCCGTTGCAGCGCAATGTACCCAGAAAAAGGTGTTTCAGTATGACAAATCGGGCGACAGCCATTATGATATACTCAGCGCTTTTCAAAAGTCGATACGGGGCAGCGACCCTGATGCCGCAGTTCATTATCTGGCACGGCTGGTTGCGGCAGATGATATCCAGTCAATATGCCGACGGCTTATGGTTATTGCGTGCGAGGACATAGGCCTTGCATACCCGACAGCAATAACGATTGTAAAGGCATGTGTTGACAGTGCGCTTATGTTAGGCTTCCCCGAGGCAAGAATACCGCTTGCACATGCGACAGTTCTGCTCGCGACCGCTCCAAAATCAAACTCGGCACATCTTGCTCTTGATGCCGCTCTATACGATATAGAGCACATCAACACGGGCAATATCCCGAGGCAGCTGCAGAATATGCACCTTGACGGCGAGGGTGATTTGCCCAAAGGACAGAATTATCTGTACCCCCATGACTATCCCGACCATTATGTAAAACAGCAATATCTGCCTGATAACATAAAGGATAAAGTATATTACACCCCGGGTGCTAACAAAGCAGAACAAAGTGCAAAAGAATATTGGGATAAAATTAAAGGAAATTCAAAAAAATAGAGAATGGCTTGCCATTCTCTATTTTTGTATGTCCATAAACGCTATAATTTTGCAATTAGATTGTATTTGTTATGCCTTGCCCTATTCCGCTCGCCCACCCGAGCGGAATCGACTTCCCCTTCGGGAAATCGATTGGGGCTACGCCCCAAACCCCAAAAATGCAGGGTATTAAAGGGGTGCATCCCCTTTATCCGAGTTCCCGATAGGGAACGATGGACTGCGCCTGGGTCCGGCAGGCGCAACGGGGCTCGGCGAAGCACATGCAATGGATTTGCATTAAAACCAACTTTTTCGACAGCCTGAGATTTTTACATTCTCTATTTTTTCATCATTCTTAAATCCGCACCGATAAATGCAAGCTTTTCATACGAGCCTATCATTCGGGATTCCATTCGCTTGCCGTAAATCTCTCCTATTTTTTGAGGGGCAAGGTTTGACGAAACCACCGTACTTTTTCCTGCGGTCAATCTTGAATTTATTATATCAAAGAGTGCCGCCGACGAATACGCACTTACAAACTCTGTACCCACATCGTCTATCACAAGCAGGTCAACCGAGTATGCGTATCTTGATGCAAAATCCACCGCGTCTGCCTCTGCCTCGTCAAGCCGACCGAACTTCGCCTTTTCCATCATGTCAAGAAGCGAAAATGCCGACTGATAGTAAACAGTAAATCCACGCTCAAGCACTCTGTTTGCTATACATGAGGACAGATAGGTTTTGCCTGTTCCTGCCGCTCCGTATATATACAAATTTGAATTTGTCGTTTCAAAGGTCTCGGCAAATACCTCGGCTTTTTTGTAAGCACTTTTTATCACCTTTTCAACCGAACGCCCCTTAATATCGGGTTGACCCTCAAAGAGCGAAAAATCAAAGTTCTCAAACCTCTGCTCCCTCATCATCTCGGTAAGGTTGGAGTTTATGCCCACATATTTTGAAATCATATTTTTCAGGCATTCACAGCGTGCACCGCCCTCATCATATCCCGTATCGTGGCACTTTTTGCAGGTATGTATCTCATCAAGATAATCCTCGGGCAAATTCAACCCTGCGAGAATTTTGTATTTTTTCTTCTGTGTATTCTCTATATGTCGGCGTATCTGCGATATATCAGCCACTCCGCCGAGAACGCATTTGGCAAGTGCCGCTCCGCCTGCCGCAAGACCTGCCTCAACCTCGGCATACTCGGGCGCTGCATCTCTTACCTCTGTTTCTCTGCGTCTTTGCTCGTCGGTATTTCTTTTGCGGATTTCCGCAAGCTCTCTGTTCGCCTGTGAATATGCGGTTTCCATTTCCGTCACACTCCTTTACCCGTAAAAATTATCCCTCGTCCAGCATCATCTCAAAGATTTGCTCCTCAAGCTCTGCATAATCTGTTTTGTTGTCATCATCATAGTTATTAAATTTACTCTTTTTCGGCTTTTCATCTTTAAATTTTCCACCGCCGTTTTTGTAAAACTCCTCATCAGCCGCAGAAACCTCCTCGCAGGTTTTGTAGCCTGCCGCCGTCCAGTTTTCCAAAATCTTGTTCATATAACCGTAGCTCAGCTTGCCCGTTGCCTCAACCGTTTTGTCATAGGCAAGGGAGATAAGCTCGGACGGAATTTTCATATCATTTGCCCACATTTTTATGTATTTTCTCTCGGTCGTGGACATCGCTCTGTTGTATATTCCCAAAATTGACCGAATCGCCTGCTCCGCACTGTCTGCCGCCTCAAGCTCCGAGACATATGCCTCTGCCGCCTCATAGGTGTCAATTCCCTTATCCGCCCAGTCTATTGCGACCGTTTCGAGGTAATGCTTGGTTGTCTTGCCTCTCTTTGCGGCATATGAAAGCAGCATCATAATAACCTCAACGGGAAGCCCCAGCCAATCATTAAAGGAAAACAGCATCTCCATATCGGATGCAGTAAGCACCTTGTCAAGTATTGTCTCCGCCTGATAAAATAGTCCTGAGATTTGCTTGTTTGCAGTAGCTACCGCGTCTATCTCCGCCTGAGAATATGCAGGCTTGCTGCTCTTTATCCGCTTTATCTTCTGAGTTCTTGTAGGCTCTGCCGCCCTTTGTGTGCTGTCTGTCTTGATTGAGTATCCTCTGCCGTCACATATAAGCTCGCCTCGGCTTGTCCAGTATTCGAGTATAAACTCTGCTTTTGCAGAGGATATATCAAGCGCCATTGCAATCTTATCCGCCGAAGGGATTTCTCCGTCTTTTTCAGCAAGATATTTTATATACAAATATACCTGAAGATATTCAGGCTTTGTAAATCTGACATATTTATCAATAAAATCAAACGAAAGTGTTATATTATCCATATTATTTTCCTACACAAAAGTTTTCAAAAACGCTGTTTATTATCTCCTCACTGACCGTCTTTCCCGTTATCTCGCCAAACGCTGTCAGTGCGTCCTCCAAATCAATATACAAAAGGTCATACGGCATTCCCATCTTAAGTCCGTCTATCGCATGAGAGAGTGCTTCTTCTGCCTTTATCAGCGAATCCCTCTGCCGCTCGTTCGCTATATATACCTCATCTGTCTTTACGCTGCCTATGGCAAACATATCCGATATCGCCGTCTCCAACGCCTCAATTCCTGCTGCATCTTTTCCCTTCGGGGCAGAGGTCAAAACCTGTGCATCAGGCGAGATGCCAAGCTGCTCTGCCGCATCGTCAAATGCAGCCTCCTTGTCTGTTTTGTTCATAATAAGAATTGTACGCTTACCCTTGACCGCCTCGGCTATACTCTTATCCTCGTCCGTGAGTTGCTCCGACGCGTCAACCACAAAAAGACACAAATCCGCAGCTGCGATATTCTGCATTGATTTTTCGATACCTATTCTCTCTACCTCGTCTGATGCGTCACGAATACCTGCCGTATCGCAAAGTCTGAGAGCAATTCCCCCCACCGAAACAAGCTCTTCTATTGTATCCCTTGTTGTGCCGGGTATATCGGTAACTATCGCACGCTCAAACCTAAGCAGAGCGTTGAGGATAGACGATTTACCCACATTCGGTCTGCCGACTATCGCACAGCGAACACCGTCACGCATAATTCTGCCCTTGTCAAAGCCGCTGAGTAGCGTGCTTGTCTCTCTGCGAAGCTCTGTCAGCTGATTTTCAAGGTCATCGCTCTCGGGCGTGTCCACTTCATCAGGATAATCCGCCGCCGCAGATACATTCGCGGCAATCAACAGCGTCTTTTCTCTGAGCGTATTGATTTTCTTTGAGAGCTCTCCCGTGAGCGACATTGCCGCATTATGAAGTCCTGCTTCCGTTGCGGAATTCATCAAATCCATGACCGCCTCTGCACCGCTCAAATCTGTCTTTCCGTTTATAAATGCACGGCGGGTGAACTCACCTGCTTCGGCAAGTCTTGCTCCGCAGCTTAGAAGTCCGCTCAGAATTTTGTCCGCTGCCAAAAAACCGCCGTGGCAGTTTATCTCCACGACGCTTTCACCCGTATATGATTTTGGTGCACGCATAACTGCAACAAGCGCCTCGTCCATAAGCGTCTTTTTGTCATGCGTATATATTTTGCAGAGGGTAAGCTTATGACTATCTAAATCCGAAAGCTCTCTGCCGCCATAGGGCACCGCCATCTTTGCGGCAATTTCCTCTGCTTTTTCGCCACTTAGGCGAATAATGGCAATTCCGCCTGCACCTCTCGGGGTGGCAATCGCCGCTATTGTATCGTTAAGTTTCATGTTAATCTTCCTTTTTATTCTCTCCGCGTATGCGGAGAGAATAAAATCAATTTTTTCTTATATTATCAACCAAATCCTGAAGCTTGTCCGCAAGCTCCTTGTCACCGCTCAGGTTCTCGCGAACCTTTTTGACTGCATTCATAACGGTTGAGTGGTCGCGGTTAAACTCCTCGCCTATTCTGGGATAGGATTCATTGAGCACCTCACGCGCAAGATACATCGCGATATGTCTCGGGTATGCTACATCGTTTGAACGCTTTTTGGTTCTGAGCGAGCCTGCTGAGAGATGATAATATTTTTCTACCTCGTCGATAATTACCGAGATAGTAATATTCCTCTGCGGAAGTGTCGATATTATCTCTTTGAGTGCCTTTTGTGCAAGCTCTATTGAAATCGTATTTGTTCTCTCTATTCCCGCATATGCTAAAATTCGCTTTACTGCCCCTTCAAGGTCACGGACATTCGAGCGAATGTTGTTTGCAACATACTCGATAATCTCTTCGTCAAAGGTAAAATATTCTTCCTCAATCTTTGCACGCAGAATTGCAAGTCTTGTCTCGTAATCGGGCGGCTGAACATCTGCCAGAAGACCCATCTGAAATCTGCCCTTTAATCTGTCGGTAAGATGCGGAGTCTCTGACGGCAAACGGTCAGATGTCAAAACGATCTGGTTTCCCGCCTCATAAAGCGCATTAAAGGTATGGAAAAACTCATCCTGTGCAAGCTCTTTTGTTGCAAGGAATTGTATATCGTCAACAAGCAAAAGGTCAACTGTTCTGTACTTGTTGCGGAAATCCTGATTTGTCTTTTCGCGGATAGCGGTAACCAGCTCATATGTAAATTTTTCACTTGTGGTATATAAAACCTTTTTCTCGGGATAAAGCTCCGAAAAACGGTTGCCTATCGCCTGCAAAAGATGCGTCTTGCCAAGTCCGCTTCCGCCGTAGAGAAACAAGGGATTATACTTTTGACCCGGTGCCTCGGCAACCCCGAGTGCCGCACCGTATGCTAAGTTGTTGTTTCCGCCTACCACGAAATTTTCAAACGAATATTTTACATTCAGCTCACTCTCCCGCTTTATCGGGTCGATAACCTCAGCCTCTGCCTTTTTCTTTTCTGCTTCGCCGTCATCTATGATGACATTCAGCACGAATGACATTCCCGACGCAAGCTCAAGACAGCTCTCAAGCATTGACCGAAACTTTGTCATTACCATATTTTTATTAAGGCTGCTCGCAACCGAGAGTGTAATTTCATTACCGTTTACAGAAATCGGCTTTATCGGCTTTATCCATGTATCAAAAGAAACGGCAGAAATCTCCTCCGACATCTGCGTCAACACACTATCCCATATCCCCTTTAATTCCTTCACTTCTTTTTCCTCCTGCTAAACTTCAAAAAACGACCGCACATAAAAAATCGTCGGTCAGAAACAGACGAACACTTGTGATATATTCTGTATTGTAAACTCCGAAAACATGCGGAAAATCATTCTGTAATCTCTGTGTAACATTATAATAACAGAAATCAAAAAATAATTCAACACCTAAATTTGGTAAAAATCCGCTTGAAATCAGCTTTTAAAAGCTCCCTCCACCAAATGTTGTTGGAGAAAATTTTTCCATTAACAATATCTTTGATTTTTGCCCCAAAAAAAATTTTTAAAAAATTTTTTCATAAGCCGTCAAAATACATCTTTTTTCGTATTGACGGAAAAGCCTCGAAATGTTACAATGCTATCATACACTTTTACACAGGAGTGATACAACATTGAAGATATACAAAAAAATTACTGATTTAATAGGAAATACACCGCTTTTGCAGCTTGGGAACTTTGAAAAGGCGGAGTCGCTCGGTGCAACCGTTCTTGCAAAGCTTGAATACTTTAACCCTGCAGGCAGCGTCAAGGACAGAGTTGCCCTTTCAATGATTGAGGACGCAGAACGCTCGGGAAAGCTTTCGCCCGATTCGGTTATAATCGAGCCTACAAGCGGAAACACAGGCATCGGCCTAGCGTCTGCCGCCGCCGCAAAGGGTTACAAGGTTATTCTAACCATGCCCGAAACTATGAGCCATGAGCGAAGAATGCTGCTCTCTGCATACGGAGCAGAGCTTGTTCTGACCGACGGCAAAAAGGGTATGAAGGGTGCTATTGAAGAGGCAGAAAAAATCGCTGCACAAACCCCGAACAGTTTTATTCCCGGTCAGTTTGTAAATCCCGTAAACCCTGCGGCACACACCTCCTCGACAGGCCCCGAAATCTGGCAGGACACCGACGGGAAGGTTGATATATTTGTAGCAGGTGCAGGCACAGGCGGTACTGTCACGGGCGTTGGCAGATACCTTAAATCTCAAAACCCCGATATAAAGATTGTTGCAGTAGAACCTGAAGGCTCGCCCGTTTTATCGGGAGGCACGCCCGGTCCTCACGGACTTATGGGAATAGGTGCAGGCTTTGTGCCGCAAATTCTCGATACCGAAATCTATGACGAAATCATATGCGTAGGCGAGGAGGATGCCTACCGCACGGGCAGACAACTTGCAAAATGCGAAGGGATACTCGTCGGTATTACCTCGGGTGCGGCGGTATATGCCGCATCGGTTTTGGCTAAGCGTCCCGAAAATAAGGGCAAAACAATAGTCGCCCTCCTGCCCGATACTGGAGAGCGATATCTCTCAACACCAATGTTTCAATAATCTAAAAGGGAGCCGAACGGCTCCCTTTCTTTTAGTCATTTACTGTTATTGTCTGAAGCGTTTCCGTCTGCTCGTAACCGACCGTCTTGCCGAACATCTCCGCAACAAATCTTACGGGAATGTATGTTCTGTCATTATAAGTGAACACCGGAACATCAAGTATGCTCATATCTCCGTTTACATATGCGGCGGTAGAGCCTATATACATCTCTATCTCTATATCACCGCTCTTTAGGTATACCTTCTCTGTTGCCTCGTCATAGAAGATATCCTCATCTCCCACTCCGAACATATTCGCAAGTTCACGGAAGGGAACAAATGTTCTGTCATAAACTATAACCGGCTTGTTTTGGAGAGCCTGAGCCTCTCCGTTATACAAAATCTGTATATTGTCATCTGCACCTATAATTCCGTATGAAACAGCCTCCTGAGATGCCGCAAACATATCAACTGTATTTCTGTTATCAAGCTTGGGGAAGTTTACTTCATAACCCTCGGCAAGAGGAAGAACCTGCATATCTGCAGCAACCGAGAAAGTAAATCCGTAATCCTCTTTTGTATATCCCTCATCAACGGGCATTGTCGGGTCAAACGCCTTTGCTATATCATATATGTTAATATCAAGATTTACCTCGACATGTATGGCTGTGCAATCATTGTTTTGGTCAACTAAAAGCTCTATTACCATACCCTTTTTATCGTCGAACAGCTGCACATTCGCAAGCGGCGCAAGCAGCTCTGCAATTTCAGCCTTAACCTCGTCTGCTTCTTCCGCAAGACCGTCTTCGCCTGTAAGCTCGGCCGTCATATCAAGCGCATTACTGAAGACCGTAGCAATCATCTTTTTTATTTCTGCATCACCCATAGTAAGAGTGTACTTTCCGTTTGAATATTCAGGCTTGAAATCTATGCCGTCAAAGATTGCCGCGTTCAGCTCAGAGAGTGTATAACCCTCAATAATCTCGGTTGTATCCGCTGCAATTTCGCCATTACCTAATACTCCCATTTCAATCATGCTGTTCATAATCGTTTCAAACTCAGGGATTTTCATATAGTCAAAGAGCAAATACTGGTCCTCTGTTGCCTGCTCCAGATACTCGCCAAGGAACTTCATTATAATATAATACTGCATATTTTCTTCATCGGAAATATCCATATTGAGCCATAAATCCATACCGAAGCTTGGAATAATTTCTTCCGCTCCGCTCACAAAAGACAGATTTCCGTCTGCGGCCATCACGGTATTTTCCTCGTTTGATACAGCATTTATGTCATAAACAAGCGAGCTGTCAAGCAGTGATTTAATAAGCTCTCCGTCCTCACCCATGTTGTCCAGAAATGTACCGCTTGCCGCCATTGAAACTTCCACTTTTACATTACCTTCGTATATTTGCGTAGACAACGCATCAAGAAATTTCTCCTCGGTTGTATCCGCATACACGCCAACAGTCGACATGCACATCACAAGCACAGTTATAATTGCAATAATTTTTTTCATAACCAATCGCTCCTTTTTGTTGTTTGATAATTTAATTGTACCACATTATGGAGAAATTTACAATAGTATTTTATGTGTAACAGCACCGCGTTTGGGAAAGAGGAGCAACAACGGAGCGTGCGAGCCTTTGACGCTTCACGCGTCAAAGCGAGAGAAGCGTAGTTTGTTGCGACGAGGCACCGCATGTCACTTTTTTTCATATACAATAATTCTTGTAAGACACAAAGCAGAAAGGAAGTGCATTAAAATGCCAAATTTTACAACACCTATACCACCACGGCTGACAGGTGATGCGACAAGAGATGTTGACCTGCTGAAAAAGTGGGGAACAGCACTGATTGACGAGCTGACTTACCTGTTTAACAACTTAGACAGCGGCAATGTTATCGAGGCGGCATCTGTCAAGGCAGAGAACATCGAGACAAACAATGCAAAAATCACCAACGCTCAGATAGGTGCTCTCACCGCTGACAAGCTTGTCACAGGAAGCGTGGACACAAATCTTGTTTCTGTTACGGACAATGACGGAACTCTGTCCATAAGCGGTTCGCAAATTGTAATAAGCGATAAATCACGCGAGAGGTTTATTGCAGCCTATGACAAATACGAGGATGTTTTTCGTTTTGAGCTTTACAACAGCGAGGGTGAGCCGACCGTAAGTATAAACAGTGGCGGCGATGCGGTTTTCTCGGGAATTGTAGAGAGCGCAAAAATTTTTTCATCCACAATCATAGGCACCGACAGCGAATCATACGAAAATGTCGACGGCGGCGTTTTTGCGGACATCAACCAAACGGGCATAAAGATTATGCAGGATAAAAACGGTGACAGAAAGCAAAAAATCGGCATGTCCGTTGCAGATGACGGCACGGCGTACCTTGTTCTGGGAGCAGGCAACGGCAGCGGCGAAACCAACATAAATGGTGTCATCTACACTAACGGAGCCTTTATGGCAGAAAAAAATGAATCTTACGCAAGTCTGGGACTTGTGGGCGGCTCACCGTTTATTACATTTTGGGAGGATAGCGGCGAGCTCAGGCTCTCCGGCTCGCCCATATTGTTTAACGGAGTAAATCTTACCGCAAAGCTCTCTGCTATGCAGGCAGAGATTGATTCTATCAACCAAATACTTGAAAATATGACAACAGCATTATAATTACAAAAGGAGGAAAAAAGATGCTTACAAACACTTATCACGGAAAAATCAAACCTGAGTTTTTCTCAAAAATGACTGAATGTTTTACACTCTATAAAGAAAACAAAAAAATGCTTGATATGCGGATTATAGAGAATAACCGCTGGTTCAAGTCACGCTATTTTAGCCGACAGGAAACCGAAATCCCCGAGCCGACTACCCCGTATCTTTTTAATGTAATTGCCAACAAGCATGCAGACGCCATGGACAACTACCCCGAAGCAAGCATTTTAGAGAGGGAGGCAGCCGACCGAAGTATTGCCGAAAGCTTTACAAAGATACTTCCCAGGCAGCTTGACCTTTGCGGCTTTAAGCGAACCTACAGCAGGGCATGGTGGTACAAGCTGAAAAACGGTGCCGCTTGCTACGGCGTATTCTTCAACCCCTCGCTAAGACGCGGCAGAGGAGATATCGACATACGCAGAATTGACCTTCTAAATCTCTTTTGGGAGCCGGGCATAACGGATATTCAGGACAGTAAATTTCTCTTTGTAACCGCACTTTGCGACAACGATGCCTTAAAAGAAAAATATCCGCAGTATGCGGACAAGTTCACGGGGGATTGCACCATGGACGCGCAGGTATATAACGATTTTGACGGAGGCTCTCCCAATGATGTTTTAAAGGATAAAACCCTTGTGATTGATTGCTATTACAAAAAACAGCGCGGCAATACCCATACGGTAGAGCTGATAAAGTTCTTTGACAATATTATTCTTGATGCATCGGAAGACAGAGGTCAAAACGGCCTTTATGACCACGGCTTGTATCCGTTTGTTTTAGATGTCCTCTATCCCGACGAGGACAGCCCCGTTGGCTTTGGACTGGTTGATATAATTAAGAACCCTCAGCTCTATATCGACAGACTTGACGCAATAATAAGTAAAAATGCCATGATTTCGGGTAAAACCAGATTTATGATAAAGGATAACGGCGGTCTTAATGAATATGAACTGTGTGACCTCACTAAGGATATAATTCATGTTGCAGGCTCGGTCGGTGATGAAAATATTCGCGAGCTTCAGACAAAGCCTTTGCATTCATTTATTATTCAGCACCGTCAGAATAAAATTGATGAACTTAAAGAGGTATCAGGCAACATGGACTTTCAGCAGGGCGGAACAACGGGTGGTGTTACTGCGTATTCCGCAATCGTTGCACTTCAGCAGGCAGGCGAAAAGCTCTCCCGTGATATGATTGGCGAAAGCTATGACGCATTCCGCAGAATAATTCTGCTCTGCATTGAGCTTATCCGTCAATTTTATGACGAACCGCGTTCATACAGAATAACAGACAGCGACGGTAAAGGCGAATACATATCCTTTTCCAACCGTGAGCTGCATCAGGACAAGGACAGGCTCCCTGCCGAGTTTGATATCAGCGTAAGTGCGGAAAAAAATAATCCGTACAGCAGAATTACTCAAAATCAAACGCTGACGGATTTATGGAAAATGGGACTTTTCCGCAAAGAAACAGTACAAGAATCCCTTATGCTGCTTGAAAATCTGCACCTTGACGGCAAAGAAAAGCTTATAGAGGCACTCCGCAAAATGCCCCTATATCAAAACCCTGCCGATAACACGCAGGTCATCTGATGCCGTAATGCGAATTGGCGAATACTTAGAGTTAAATGAGCATAAATACGCCTCTCCTGCACGATACTCAAGACGCTTGCAATATGCCTCACCGTTGAGGACAAAAATTCCTATCTGCCCGTTTGAAAGCTGAGGACAGAACTTTACCAGCACAATCTCATCATCATGTATGATAGGCTCCATGCTGTCTCCTGAGATGCGGATTCCTGCATCTGCCTCCTCAGGAGCGTCAAGCTCCATCTCCTCAAAATCGCAATCCGCAAGCCAGTTTCCAAGACCTGCTGCGGCAGGCTGAAAATATACAGGAAGTGTACGCACCTTCCCATACTGAGCAATACGCATATTGCTATACTCAAAATCAAGACAGTTGTATACTGCCGCTCTGCCGCGAAGAGAAAGCTCGGACAGCTTTTTGAGCATCTTCGCATCAACCATAGCCGGCTTTACGCTGTCTCCCGAAAAATAATTGTGTATATCGTCAATCTCGTACTTTGCACACAACTTTAAAAATACAGATATAGACGGCTCTGACTTGCCCGTCTCCCACGAACTGAATGTGGATTGGCTCACGCCAAGCCAACTGTAAACATCATTCTGCGAAAGCCCTGCGGCAACCCTCGCCTCTTTCAGCTTTTTGCTTATCACCTTATCTGCCACAATAATCACCTCAAAATGTATGATATCATATAATTTGTTTTTTTGCAACAAAAAATCGAAAAACGCGATAAATTTCTCTTGACAAACGAAATTTTCGTTGTATAATATAAGTGTATAACGGATTTATCGTTTGTATGTCACATAACACTAAGAAAGGAGGCAAAATGCCATGACACATCCTGACATACTTGCGACAGAATCGCTCGGCAGCGTGCGGCAGATGAAGGCTGCTGAGAAAATCGGCGAATGCCTGTACTGCGAAGCACCCGTCTTAGATGACGGCGAGGCGGTGGAGAGCACCGACGGAATGTTTTGCGACATGGACTGCTGCTGTGAATATTATGAAATACGGTCTGCTTGCAGATAAATATATTTACAAAAGAAAGGAACAGATAAGATGAGGTTAAACAACGAGCAAGAGGTAAAAAAGTGGCTCAGGAATATACCGCTTGTAAAGCGCGAGCTTGAGCTTAAGATGTCATTTTTCAAAGATCTTGCAGCAGATTTGGGCGTGGCAAGAGCTAATGAGTATGACAGACGGATTGATGAGTTAAAACAGCGTATGGATAATATTTTATCGGACACAGAGCGGTTGTTTGAACTGCTTGAAGATAACGAACGGCTTGTTATGACTGCCAAATACATAAATCATATACGGTGGGATTTTATAGAATATCATGTCTTTTACAGCCGCCGCCACGCAATACGGATACATAATGAAGCCATAAAAAAGCTTGTGGGACAGGAGGTTAATTCATAAGATAAGGAGTTGATAATTATGTTCGGTGACAACATATCACATCTGTCTGACGAAGCAAGACAAAAGATGATAGAGCTTTTATCCTGCGGCAACGAGAGAGTTGAGCTTGCCGCAGCCAAGGAAATTGTTTCGCTGTTTGATAAAAGGACGGATGACAGCAGCGATGTGAAGCTTGATGTAACGATAAAAATTGTGGAATAGCAAAGGAGACAATACATATGAAATACGAGGCGCTTAATCTGGAGCTTACAAAGACGCAGAAGGCTTTTATGGATGCAGATGCAGACGAAGTTCTGTTCGGCGGTGCGGCGGGTGGCGGAAAATCCTACGGGCAGCTTGCCGACGCACTTGTCTATGCCCTGAAATATCCGAGAAGCCGCCAGCTTATTCTGCGAAAAACCTTTCCCGAGCTTGAACATTCGATGATTTTTACATCACTTGGATTTTTCCCGAAATCAGTTTGCAAATATTCGGCAACCTCCAGAAAGTGGACCTTTTTAAACGGTTCTGTAATTGAATTCGGCTTCTGCGCGACCAAATCGGATGTCCTCCGCTATCAGGGCGCGGAATACGAAGTGGTTCGATTTGACGAGCTGACACATTTTACCGAGGACCAATACACATACCTTATCTCGCGTATTCGCGGAGTAAACCCCTATCCCAAAATGGTTAAATCAAGCACCAACCCCGGAGGTATAGGGCACAGCTGGGTCAAGCGGAGGTTTATCGATGGTTTTGAGCCGAACAAAATTCACATTGATGCCAAAACAGGAGCGAGACGGCTTTTTATTCCCTCACTTGTTCAGGATAATGTGTTCCTTATGCAAGCCGACAAGGATTACATAAAGCGTCTTGAGCAGCTGCCCGAAAAGGAACGGCGCGCACTCCTCTGCGGTGAGTGGGACATCTTTGACGGACAGGTTTTTACAGAATGGAAAAATTCCCACATCGGCAAAAAAACAAGACGCTGGTCGCATGTAATAGAGCCGTTTGATATTCCAAAGGAATGGCGGCGGTACCGCGCTTTTGATTTCGGCTACTCAAAACCCTTTGCAGTATCATGGTATGCAGTGGACCATGACGGCAGAGCCTACAACTACCGTGAATTATATGGTTGTACGGGCGAGCCTGATGTCGGCATTCGGTGGACAGCACAAAAAATTGCCGACGAAATCCGTCAAATAGAAGAGACGGAGGATGCCGGCTGTCAAATCGTCGGCATTGCCGACCCTGCAATATGGAACAGCACCGGCTCATCTGACGGCAGTATTGCGGATATGATGGAAAAGCGTGGGGTTTACTTTGAACAAGGCAACCACAACCGTCTTGCAGGAAAAATGCAGGTGCATTACCGCCTTGCCTTTGACGAAGAAGGCTTGCCTATGATTTACTTTTTTGAAAATTGCAAAAATATAATAAGGACACTCCCATCCCTTGGCTATGACCCTATAAGGCCCGAGGATGTAAACACGGGTCAGGAGGACCATCTTTATGACGCACTCAAATACTTTCTGATGGCAAACCCAATTGCAGTCAGGAAATGCGAGCAACCAAAGGCAGAGGAATTTAACCCTCTGTCCACAGATAAAATCATCGCCTATCCTCGGTTTATTGTATAAAAAACACTCGCTCTGCCCGAGCGAGTGTTTTAATATGCAGATAACAGTCTGTATGCTGTTCCTCTATAATTTTAGCCAAAATATCTCTTGAGCATACCCTCAAGGCCTCTGCCGTGTCGAGCTTCGTCGCGAGCCATTTCATGCACTGTGTCATGGATTGCATCCAAGCCGTTTTTCTTTGCACAAGCGGCAAGGACAAACTTACCCTGTGTAGCACCGTATTCGCAATCTACTCTCCAAGCAAGATTGTCCTTGGTTGTAGCCTTCATGTTTGGTTCTAAATCCTCACCTAAAAGTTCTGCAAATTTAGCGGCATGCTCAGCTTCCTCATAAGCTGCCTTTTCCCAGTAAAGACCGATTTCGGGATAACCCTCTCTGTGAGCAATACGAGCCATGCAGAGATACATACCAACCTCTGCACATTCACCGTTGAAGTTTGCCATAAGCTGCTCAAAGATATACTTTTTATCTTCTTCGCTGATGTCGGGGTTGTTTTTTACAGTCTTGCCGTAAACGCCGTACTCATGCTCAGCTGCAAGAGCCGCACCCTCAACCATTTCCTTAAACTTCTCAGCCGGAACCTTACATACGGGACAGGCTGCAGGAGGAGCATCTCCCTCGTGAACATAACCGCAAACAGAACATACATACTTTTTCATAATCATTTACCTCCAAATAATATATAATTTAAAATTTTACTTAAGTTTTGCTGTGCACTCGGCACATACTCCACAGAACACAAGGTCGTGATACTCCACTATACAACCGTTCTCCCGTTCCGCAGCTTTATCAAGACTATCTGCATACCGAGTAACAATATCACATACACATCCACACTCTCTGCAATGGAGATGATAGTGGGGCTCTGTGCAGGCATCGTATCTTTCTGTACCATCGCCTACATCAATTTTTATAATCACTCTGTCATCACAAAGCTGAGAAAGATTTCTGTACACCGTTCCAAGGCTGATATTCGGAATTTCAAGACGCACATGGTCATACACCCAATTCGCCGTGGGGTGCGTTACTGTACTCTGAAGTGTCTTTAGAATACATTCACGCTGCTTGCTGTACCTGTGTGTAATCTGTCTGTCCATAGCTAACTCCTTAACGCAAATAGTAATCATTACTACTTAAGTATAACATACATTTCCTATTTGTCAATAGTTTTTTGAAAAAAATATTGACTTTTTTTAAAATTGTGCTATAATAAGCTTAAGGTCAAAGAAAGTCAAAGTCAAATTCAACATAAAGAAGGTGTTTATAATGAAGCTTAGTAATCTTATTGAGGATTTTATCAAGGAGCTGATGTCGGAAGAAAACGGTGCGGTTGAACTGAGGAGAAACGAGCTTGCAAATCGGTTCGGCTGTGTTCCGTCACAAATCAACTATGTTATTTCGACAAGGTTTTCGCCCGAGAGAGGGTATATTGTAGAAAGCCAGAGAGGCGGCGGCGGATATATAAAAATCACAAGAGTTGTTCCAAAGTCGGGTAACATGATGATGCATATAGTCAACTCCATTGGAAACTATCTTTCATACCGTGACGCTTCTGCCATTGTAAGAAATTGTTTTGATTATGATTTAATTACCGAAAATGAGGCAAAGATTATTATATCGGCGATAACAGAAAAGTCTCTGCCGTTAAAGCAGCCTGAGCAGGACTATATCAGGGCAGGACTTTTGAAAAATATGCTTATAACTCTTGCATAGAAGGGGGACATTAACTTGATAAATCAAGTTAATGCCTCCGGCGGATTTTATTGCGCCGCCGAAAATTTCGCACGGCAAGCGTGCGAAACGGCGATGCGCATAATTTCCATTATACGCCTTATGTGCCCACGATAAGGGTATAATCTTAATAACAAATTGTGGGCAGAAAGGCTATGGAAATTATTATGAAATGTGATAACTGCGGAAAAAAAGAAGCCACAACACATATAACAAAGGTAGTAAACGGTTATAAGGAGGAGTTTTATCTCTGTCCCGAATGTGCCGCCAAGTCTACAGACTACAAAGAAATGAAGGAAACGATGAGCTTTGGAATAGGCGACTTTCTGACGGGGATGTTTACGGGGGCAGGCAAGCAAAACGAGACCGCTGACATATGCCCTACCTGTCATATGTCTTACAATAATTTTGTAAAGTCCGGCAAGCTTGGCTGCGGAGACTGCTACACAGCATTTGCAGACCGCATTGCACGGCCGCTCAGACAAATTCACGGAAAAGCCGACCATGTCGGAAAAATTCCGCATCGCGGCGGCGACGAGCTGATTTTGGACAAAAAGATTTCGGTTCTTGAGGCAGAGCTGAGCCAGGCAGTACTCAGGCAGGATTTTGAAACTGCCGCAACCTTAAGAGACGAGATTATAGCCATCAAGGCTAAAAAGGAGGCGTAATCTATGTGGTACACAGAATGTGGAAAAGACAGTGATGTTATCTTGTCAAGCCGTGTTCGGCTTGCGAGAAACCTAAAGGGTATTCCCTTCCCCGAAAGGGCAGACGCAGATGCACAGCAAAAAGTAATTGACATATGCAGTGCGGCGGTCAAGGATTGCGACATAAGGCTCAAGCTTATTGACATAGGGGCAATGAAGGACTACGAAAAGCAAGCGATTGCAGAACAGCATATCATAAGTCCTCAGATGATTGACAGCAGCATAAAAAGAGCGGTTTTACTCAGCGATGACAGTTCAATGAGCGTTATGATAAACGAGGAGGACCATCTCCGCATACAATGTATGGCATCAGGCTTTGCTCTTTCGGAATGTTTTAAGAACGCCAACAGAATTGATGATATAATCGAAGCCTCTGCCGATTACGCCTTTGACAGCCGTCTGGGTTACCTCACCTGTTGCCCGACAAATCTTGGTACTGGTATGCGTGCATCGGTTATGGTTCATCTGCCTGCTCTTACCGCAAGCGGAAACATAAACAGCGTTATTGATTCTCTCTCGCAACTTGGAATGACGGTTCGCGGAATTTTCGGCGAAGGCTCTAAAGCGACGGGAAACATATATCAGATTTCTAACCAGCTGACGCTCGGCGAAACGGAAGAAAATATATTAGAAAGATTTTCTCAGATTATAGCCGAGATAATTGAAAAAGAAAGAAATCTGAGACAGAGGATATACAAGGCAGACAAATACCGCATTGAGGATAAGCTGATGCGCTCGTTCGGTATTCTGACAAACGCGGTTATACTCTCATCAAGCGAGGCAATGAGCCGTCTTTCTGATGTTCGGTTTGCCGTAGAGCTTGGTATAATATCAAATGTAGATTTGCAAAAGCTCAACTGTGCGATGTATGAGGTTTTGCCTGCAAACATTGTTAAAAACCATAATGTAACAGACCCGACAGAGCGGGATTTGAAACGCGCAGAATTGATAAAGGAAATTTTGTTGTAGAGAAAGGAGATAAATCTATGAATGACAGACTTACAGAGCGTGCAAAGCAAGCATTAAATTTCGCTGCGGATGCGGCACTTGATATGGGGCAAAACTATGTTGGAACAGAGCATCTGCTTATAGGACTTATACGGGAGAGCGAAGGTGTTGCCGGTAAAATTCTTGAGGCAAACAATGTCAGCGCAGACACCGTTACCGAAAAAATTTCCGCCCTTATCGGAACGGGCGAACCACTCTCGGGAGGTCAGCCCGAGGCTACCCCGAGAACAAAAAGAGTTATCCAGAACAGCTATATCGAAGCAAGACGGCTCGGGCATAATTATGTCGGAACAGAGCATCTTCTCATTGCAACGCTGAGAGAAAACGAAAGTATCGCGGTAAAAATTCTGCTCGAGATGGGCGTGTCTCCCCAAAAGCTGTATAACGAAATTCTTGCACTTTTAAACGAGAGTGACGCGGCTGAACCGGGAGAAGGCAAAAGCGATAAATCCAAGGGTAGCGGTAATGTGCCGACACTTATGAAGTTTGGCAGAGACCTTACCAAAATGGCAAGCGAGGATAAGCTTGACCCCGTAATCGGCAGAGATGATGCAATCGAGAGAGTTGTTCAAATTCTCAGCCGCAGAACCAAAAACAACCCTTGCCTTATCGGTGAACCGGGTGTCGGCAAGACAGCGGTTGCCGAGGGACTTGCACAAAAAATTGTGTCGGGTGCAGTTCCCGAAATTCTCAAAAACAAAAAAGTAATTACCCTTGATATGTCATCAATGATAGCAGGGGCGAAATACAGAGGCGAATTTGAGGAGCGTCTCAAAAAGGCTATGGAGGAAATTCACAAGGCAGGCAACATAATTCTCTTTATAGATGAGATGCACACCATTATCGGTGCAGGTGCAGCTGAGGGTGCAATAGACGCGGCGAATATATTAAAGCCGGCGCTGGCACGCGGCGAGCTTCAGGTAATCGGTGCGACAACCCTTGAAGAATACAGAAAGTATATTGAAAAAGATGCGGCTTTAGAGAGAAGATTTCAGCCGATAACTCTTGACGAACCAACCGCGGCAGAGAGTATACAGATATTAAAGGGTATCCGCGACAAGTACGAGGCACACCACCGTGTAAAGATTACAGATAAGGCAATCGAAGCGGCGGTTAATATGTCGGTCAGATATATTTCCGACAGATTTTTGCCCGACAAGGCAATCGACCTTGTAGACGAGGCGGCATCAAGAATACGCCTTAAAACCCTGACCGCTCCGCCTGATGTAAAGGATTTGGAAAACAAAATTGCCTCGCTCAAAAAGGAAAAAGAGGCGGCAATAACAATTCAGGATTACGAAAAGGCGGCAAAGCTCCGCGACGAGGAAAAGGCTCTCACAGAGGAGCTTACCTCAACCAAGGAAAATTGGCACAAGAACAACAGTACCGCCGAGGCAGTTGTAACCGAAAGCGAGATTGCAGAGATTATTTCTATGTGGACAGGTGTTCCCGTAAAGGCAATCGAGGAAACCGAGAGCGACCGTCTGTTAAAGCTTGAAGAAATTCTTCATACCAGAGTAATCGGTCAGTCAGAGGCAGTGTCTGCCGTTTCAAAGGCTATCCGCAGAGGAAGGGTAGGACTTAAAGACCCCAAGCGTCCGATAGGCTCATTCATCTTTTTAGGTCCGACAGGTGTCGGCAAGACCGAGCTTTCAAAGGCACTTGCCGAGGCAATGTTCGGTGACGAGGACTCAATGATAAGGATTGATATGTCCGAGTACATGGAAAAACACACGGTTTCCCGTCTTGTAGGCTCTCCCCCCGGATATGTCGGATATGAAGAAGGCGGTCAGCTTACCGAAAAGGTTCGCAGAAAGCCGTATTCGGTAATTCTGTTTGACGAGATAGAAAAGGCACACCCCGATGTGTTCAACATGCTTCTTCAGATTTTGGAGGACGGAATTCTTACCGATTCGCAGGGAAGAAGGGTTGACTTCCGCAACACGGTAATCATTATGACCTCAAATCTGGGTGCACGCAGAATTACTGAACAGCAAAAGAGTCTCGGCTTTTCTGCAGGAGACGCAAATCCCGAGCGTGACTACGAGCAGATTAAATCCGAGGTTATGAGTGAGGTAAAGCAAGCCTTCCGTCCCGAGTTTTTGAACCGTATTGACGAGCTTATTGTATTCCATCAGCTAAACGCTGAGGACATAAGAAGTATAGCCGAGAAGATGCTTGAAACTTTAAAATCAAGGCTCTCGGATAACAAAATTGAGGCTGAATTTACTGATGATGCAATCGCAAAGATTGCGGCAGAGGGCTTTGACCCCGTATATGGCGCCCGTCCGATAAGACGCGTTATACAATCGGGTGTCGAGGATATGATAGCCGAAAAGATGCTCGACGGTACAATTTCCGCCGGAAGCAAGATATCCATCACGGTCACCGACGGCAAATTTGATTGCAAAACAGAATAAAAATAAGCATACCGCTGCACGCAGCGGTATGCTTAGACTATTAAAAAGCCAACTCAAATGAGGTAATTTTTTAATTCAAAATGGTTAAAATTATTTTATCTAAGTATTTGAGGAGATTTAAAGAAATTGTTATCTAAAATAATCGTAGGGACAGGCGTCCTCGACTGTCCGCAAAACATATTAACAGGTTACGGCGAAATTGCAAACAAACACCTTGTCAATATGAATAATTTTTATGATAACATTAAAATAGACAAATATGTTATTATGCCAAATCATATTCATTTATTAATTCAAATATTAGAAACAGCCAAACCAAACGGACCGTCGGGGACGCCGGTCCCTACAAATTCGTTAATTTCTAAATTTGTCAGCACATTCAAAAGATTTTTCAACAAAGAATATGGTAAAAACATATGGCAAGGTCGTTCCAACGACCACATACTCCGTGGAGAAAAAGATTATCAAAAGATATGGGAATATATTGATACAAATGTGATAATGTGGGAAAAAGATTGTTTTTATAATGTTAATATTTAAAGCGGTGTGTTGCCACACTCTACAAAAAACAGGTTCAAAATTGAACCTGTTTTTTATGCCTTATTAAAACTAATTGTTACTTTTGTTCCTTTGCCCTCGGTGCTCTCAAGGCTCACATCTGCATTATGGTACATAGCACCATGCTTTACGATTGCAAGACCAAGACCCGTTCCGCCAATTTTTTTGGAGTGGCTTTTGTCAACTCTGTAAAAGCGTGCAAATACTCTCTGCTGCTCCAAAAGCGGAATACCGATACCCGTATCTCTTACGATTACATTTACCTTTGTTTCGGTAGTGTTTATAATTATATCAACGCTGCCGTTTTCCTTATTGTATTTTATTCCGTTGTCACAGAGGTTGTAAATCATCTCGTCGATAATCTTTTCCGCTCCGAAAACCGTTACCGATTCACCGATAATGTTGAGGCTTACATTTTTGGATTTAGCGGCAGGCTCGAGCCTTTCCAATATTTCACTTGATACTCTGTACAGGTCAACCTGCTCGTTTTCATAAGGAATACTCTTCTCGTCAAGCTCCGAAATCTTAATAATATCATTGACAAGCGTTATAAGCCTTTGTGCTTCGCTATAGATTGACGCGGAGAAATCCACAACGGTTTCATCAGGCGTGCCGCCATTTTTCATAAGCTCTGCAAATCCCGAAATAGATGTAAGCGGAGTTTTCAGCTCGTGAGATACATTTGCCGTAAACTCGCGGCGAAGTGCTTCTCTGTTTTCGCTCTCGGTTACATCAATAATGATAATCACTGCACCTATAATACTATTTTCATCAAATACAGGGTTTGCAATTAAGCGATAGGTCAGTTCATCATAAACCATGGTATGCTTTGATTTTTCGCCCGACAATGCCTTTTCGATTACTTCTCTGAAGTCCTTAACTCTGCACAAAGTAAGTACACTTCCGCCTGATGCCTTTTCAATCCCGAGAAGTCTGAGTGCCGCCGAATTATGCGTTAAAAGATTGGTGTTTTTGTCAATCAGCAAAAATCCTTCGCTCATGTTTTCTGTAATCAGATTAAATTCCTCTCTTTGCTTTACGGCTTCGTTTAACTGATTTGTAATTGTTCTTTTCTGTTCCGTAAGCTTTCTCAGGAGCGGAGATAACTCCTCATATACTTCGTTATTTTCGGGGTTTTCCAAGTCAAGGCTGTTTATAGGCTTTATTATAGCCTTTGAAACTCTTGCCGAGAGAAAAAAGCACAACATAAGCGCCAATACAATCACGATAATTATCGGCTGCATAAGACCGAGTAAAATAGTTACAACTGTATATTGTCTTGTGGACACTCTTAAAATATAATTATCAAGCTTTACCGCATAATAAATCGTTTTTTCGGTAAGCGTATTTGAATATCTGGAGCTTTTCCCTGTTCCCGACGCAAGTGCCTCTTTGATTTCCTCGCGGTCTGCGTGGTTGTCAAGCTCGGCTGCTCCTGCGTCTGTATCATAAAGGACATTGCCATAAAAATCTATAACGGTTATTCTCTTGCCCTCTGCTCTAAAACCGTCAAAGTATTCTATACCTTCCGCCTCGATTGCGTGTGCAATATAGCTTGCCTCGCTGCTGAGTTCTGCCTCTATCTGCTTTTCAAAAAAATCAAAAAGTATGCCTATAATCAACACAACTGTGGTAATCAGCACAAACAAAGCCGTAAAAAAGGAAGAACGAAAAATCTTACTATTCATCTTCGCAGCCTCCTATCTTGTAGCCGATGCCTTTTACGGTTTTTATCAGGCTTCCTGCTGTGCCAAGCTTAACCCTAAGCTTTCTGATATGAACATCAAGCGTTCGCGATTCATCGTAAAACTCACCCCATACTTTTGCAAGCAGAGTGTCACGCTCTACAACATTTCCGTCAGCTTCAAGCAGTACCATAAGCAAGGAATACTCTTTGTACGAAAGCTCTATCGGCACGCCTTCAACCTTTATAATGTGCTTTGCGGGATTGACATGGAGATTTTCGAGCATATATATTTTTTGTGTGTCTTTGGTCTTTTCGTATCTCCTGAGAACAGCCTTAACACGGGATATAAGCTCCGTCATACCGAAAGGCTTTGCTATGTAATCGTCTGCCCCCATATCAAGTCCTGTCACCTTGTCAAACTCACTGCCTTTGGCAGTAAGCATTATGACAGGAACATTTTTGGTGTCAGTATGCGATTGTAATTTATTTAATATTGACAACCCGTCCTCGTCAGGGAGCATAATATCAAGCAAAATCAAAGACGGCAATTCCTTTTTTATTTCATTCCAAAATTCGTTCGGAACAGCAAATCCCTTAACCTCAAAGCCTTCTTTTGATAAGGCATAGCTGACAAGCTTGCGGATATTGTCATCATCTTCAACCAGGTAAATCACACAGATCACCTCCTAACTTAATGCTATTATACATCTCTTTCGCATATTTTTCAAGAAATCATAATATTTTCAGCATATTAAATAACCTATGCGTGTTTGCCCGTTATGGAATATATTACCCATTCAGCAATATTTTCTGCGTGGTCGCCTATGCGTTCAAAGTATTTTGCAATCATAAGCAAATCAATGAGCGTTTCTGCATTATCTTTATTTTCGGCGATTGCACCGATAAGCTCCTCCTTAATCTCATCAAACAATCCGTCAACAATATCATCATGCAAAATAGCTTCTTTTGCAAGGGTAGCATCATTTTTTACAAATGAGTCTATGCTGTCTGTAACCATTTTAATGGTCGCATCTGCCATGTCGGTTATATGCGTTTTCTTTTCTATTCCGCTGTTGGCAATAAAGGGTGCTATTTCTACAATATCAGACGCTTGGTCGCCAATTCGCTCCATATCCGAAATCATCTTAAGTGCCGAGGATATGACCCTTAAATCTCTTGCGACAGGCTGCTGCTGAAGGAGCAGCTTCATACAAAGTGCTTCTATATCCCTCTCTTTTTGGTCTATCTGCCTGTCAGCCTCAATACAGGAATTTTTCATCTCCTCATTATTGTCAGTAAGACATTTTACTGCACAAGATATCGCCTCTTCACACAATGCTCCCATTGTAATAAGCTCTTTATTAAGCTCTGCTAACTGCTCGTCAAATCTGTTACGCATTACCCAAACCTCCCTGTTATATAATCCTCTGTTTTCTTGTTTGCAGGTGACGAGAACATCTTTTCTGTATCAGAAAATTCAATCAGTTCCCCAAGCAGGAAGAAGGCGGTTTCATCTGCAATTCTTACCGCTTGCTGCATGTTATGTGTTACTATAACGATTGTGTAGTCCTTTTTAAGTTCGAGTGCCAAATCCTCAATCTTTGAGGTTGAAATCGGGTCGAGTGCCGAGGTTGGCTCGTCCATTAAAAGTATTTCAGGCTCAACGGCTAATGCTCTTGCTATACAAAGTCTCTGCTGCTGACCGCCCGACATTCCCAGGGCACTCTTTTTAAGTCTGTCTTTGCATTCGTCCCAAATGGCAGCCTGCCTGAGTGAACGCTCAACGATTTCGTCAAGCATTCCCTTTGATTTTATGCCATGAACCCGAGGGCCGTACGCGATATTATCGTAAATGCTCATGGGGAATGGATTAGGTTTTTGAAAGACCATACCGATACGCTTTCTCAAATCATTTACATCAATATCTTTGTAAACATCAATACCGTCAAATGTAATATCGCCTTCGATACGGCAGCTCTCAACCAAATCATTCATACGGTTAAGTGTTTTTAAGAAGGTCGATTTTCCGCAGCCTGACGGACCGATAAGGGCGGTGATTTCTTTTTCGGAAATATCTAAGTTTATATTTTTAAGAGCCTGATTTTGCCCATACCATAAATTTAAGTTTTTAGCTGAAATTATACTCATATTCTAACCTCTTTTCTGCTTTAGCCATTTAGCCGCATATTTTGCAAGTATGTTTATAGCAAAAGTAAGAATTAAAAGGATTGCAGCAATCGCAAATGCAACATCAAACTCGCCGCGTTCCTTTGCATACATATACAGGGCAACCGTAAGCGAAGAGCCTGCATTGCCCGGAGCCGCCGCCTGTGTAATTCCTAAAATTTCGTTTGCCATTCCTGCTGTGAAAAGCAGAGCGGCACTCTCGCCGACAATTCTGCCGACAGATAAGATACAGCCCGTCACAACTCCGTCAATGGCAGACGGCAATACAACCGTGCGTATCATATACCATTTTCCTGCACCAAGCGCCAGGGAGCCTTCGCGGTAGCCGCTTGGCACAGTTTTAAGACTTTCCTGCGTTGTACGGATTATGGTCGGCAATGTCATTATAACAAGCGTGAGAGAGCCTGCAATAAGGCTTGTTCCAAGTGAGAAAAACTGAACAAATACAAGCATACCCACCAATCCGTAAATAATCGAGGGTATTCCTGATAAGGTTTCGGTTGCAAGCTCTATAATGCGTACCAATTTTTTGCTCGTGGCATATTCGTTGAGGTAAATTGCAGCACCTACACCTAAAGGCAGCACAAGAACCAAAGTCATCAGGATAATATATGCTGTATTTAATATGTTTGGCAGTATTCCGATTGTGTCGCGGATAAGACTCGGCTTGGTGCTTAAAAATTCCCAAGAGATGCTTCCTGCTCCGCGATAAAAGATGTAACCGATTATACCTATAAGAAGTGCGGCAATAATTCCTGCCGATAAGTACATCAAAATATTTAAAATCAAATCATTTATTTTTCTTCTCTTATTCATCTTTTGCACCTCGCATCTTAACAAAATTAAGTATCAGGTTTATAATCAGAATGAAGATGAAAAGCACAAGGGCAATAGAGAAAAGAGCTTCTCTTTGAAGTCCCGATGAATAAGACATTTCGCTCGCTACCGCCGTTGTTAAAAATCTTACGCTTCCGAAAAGCTTCGGCATGTTTGCAACATTGCCCGATACCATCATTACAGCCATTGCCTCGCCAACGCTTCTGCCTATACCAAGCACAACCGAGGTAAATATACCGCTTTTTGCGGCAGGGACAACCACCTTGAAAACGGTTTCGGTTTTTGTTGCACCGAGTGCTAAAGATGCTTCTTCATATTCTTTCGGCACGGCACTTATTGCAGTTTCCGAAACACTGATAACTGACGGAAGTATCATAACTGCAAGCACTATAATTGCCGAAAACAGATTTGCACCGTCAGGAAGATTAAAAGCTTGACGCACAAAGGGCACTACGATAATCATACCGACAAGGCCGTAAACAACCGACGGTATTCCTGCAAGTAAGTCTACCGATGTGCGAACCGTCTCCGCAATTTTCTTTGGTGCCATCTTTGCAACAAAAATCGCACACATAATTCCGATGGGAACACCTATTATAATGCTTCCGAATGTGCCATAAACCGAGCTTAAAATAAACGGCAATATTCCGTATGCCGCATTGTCTGCCGTCGATGCCCAGACACGACCAAAAAGGAAATCAGTCAGACCGATTTCCTTTATAGCCGGAGCACCGCTTGCCACTAAAAAGCAGGTTATTATAGCTACACCCAAAACAGCAGTAATTCCGCATACGGAAAATATTAAATTCATTGTTCTTTCAAGTATCTTTGCTGTTTTTTTAAGTCCTGACATATTTTTCTCCTTGTATTAATGCACTGTGGGTACTGCCCCTGCCTTGATGATAAATTCATCAGCAGCTTCGCTTGTCGCAAAGTCAAAGAAGTTCTGTGCAGCCTCTGAGAGAGCAGCGTCTTTTTTAGTTACAAGGACAAAGTTTCTCTGCACTTTATATTCACCCGACTGGATTGTTTCTGTAGTGGGTTTTACACCCTCAACCGTAACAACATTTACAGTATCCTTTACCGAGGCAACAGAAGCATATCCGATTGCGTTGGGATTTCCTGCAACTGTCTGAACAACATCACCCGTTGATGTAAGCTCCTGGGTATACTTGCACTTATCTTCGGTATCTGTTACCGCTTCAAAACCGTCTCTTGTACCTGACGCCGCTTCTCTGCCTATGCAAACGATAGGTGCATCAGCTCCGCCGACCTCGTTCCAGTTTGCTATCTCGCCTGTGTAAATCTTTGCAATCTGCTCAACCGTTAAATCTGCTACATCATTTTCTTTGCTTACAATAACTGCGATACCGTCATGTGCTACAACCGTTCCCGTAAGGGTTGCTTTTTCTTCGTCTTTCAAATTACGGGAGGAAAGACCAATGTCACATCTGCCCTCTGACACCGCCTGTATTCCGGCACCCGAGCCTGTAGGGTTGTATGTAACCTTAACATCAGTATTTTCTTCCATATAAACCTCAGAAAGATATCCTATAACCTTTTCCATTGATGTAGAGCCGTCTGTCGCAACTGTCTGCTGCCCGTCTCCGCCACCGCAGCCTGTTAACACTCCTGCACCTATTACCAAAACCAATGCTAATACTGCGATTTTCTTCATCAAAATCACTCTCCTTAAAATTATTTCTCTTTTTAACGATAACAGTTTATCACAGACAATGTTAATTCCAAAAGCAAAGGTATGTTAATTGTAAGTTAAGACTTATTATTTCTTGTATGCAACAAAATATGCAATAAAAAACGGCATAGAAAATCTATGCCGCAATACTACGGAGTTTTATTGTTTTTCTTCCGTTGACACATATTGTAAAATATGATATAATAATTAATGTCACATAAATTTTCTTTTTTTACATATTAATAAAATCAGCACTATTTTTACCCACGGTAAAAATACAGGCTCTATTCTTATGTGCTGATATTACGGTATGTAAAGAAAAATTTGTGTGACAACAATTCCGGAGCTATGTATTTTTCGGTGCGTAGCTTTGGCTGCGCACTTTTTTATTATGAGGAGAGATTTTATGCCTGATTACCAAAAACTGTATTGCAAACTGTTTAACGCTATTACCGACACCATAGAAGATTTAAAAAACATTCAAATTGAGGCGGAGGAAGAATATATAAACTCCTGCGAAGACGAGTCAACGGATGGAATAGTCAAATTAGCAACAAAAAAATCGTCGCATCACGATTGATGCGACGATTTTTATTATCCCTCTATATTCATAATCTTTGCAACGCGGTTGGCGTGTCTGCCGCCGAGATGCTCCTCTTTAAGATATGCCGCAACAATTTCGAGTGCAAGGTCGGGGCCTGTTATTCTCTCGCCCAGACAGATTATATGTGCGTCATTATGCTGTTTTGCCATTTTGGCACTATATGTATCCGTAACATGTGCCGCACGAATTCCGTCTACCTTGTTTGCGGCAATGCTCATGCCTATACCCGTACCGCAAATTAAAATTCCGCAGTCAAAATCCTCGTCTCTTACCGCTTCGGCAACAACCTTTGCTATATCAGGGTAGTCAGCCGCCTCACCCGAATTTATTCCGAAGTCAACATATGTATGTCCTGCACCCGTTAAAAATTCCTCAATATATGCCTTATGATTTACGCCGCCGTGGTCGCTGCCGATTGCTATTTTCATTTTTATTCGCCCCTTGTCTTCAATTATATTACTAATATAGCAGATAATTGGTCAAAATGCAATGCTATTGCTTTAAAATTTTGCTAAAATTACAGTTGTATTTGAGCATATTTAATAGTATAATAATACATATAGCTACTCAATATACAATACAAGGAGGATAATCATGGATTACAGACAGGAATACGAAAGATGGCTCAAGTGTGCAGACGAAGCAACCGTTGCAGAGCTAAACAGCATTGCCGATGATGAGAATGAAATCAAAGAACGGTTTTACAGAACACTTGAATTCGGAACAGCAGGTCTCAGAGGCGTGATAGGTGCAGGCCCCAACCGTATGAACTCATATGTTGTGGGACAAGCAACACAGGGTCTTGCAAACCAGCTTATCAAGACAAATCAGGGCGAAATCAGCGTTGCCATTGCTTATGACAGCCGTATTAAATCTGACGAATTTGCAAAAACAGCGGCGGCTATTCTTGCTGCAAACGGAATAAAGGTTTATCTTTTTGATGAATTAAAGCCCGTTCCTGAGCTTTCATTCACAATTCGCCACAAAAACACAACAGCAGGAATTGTAATTACAGCAAGTCACAATCCTGCAAAATACAACGGCTACAAGGTTTACGGAGCAGACGGCGCACAGCTCAATCCCGAGCTTGCATCTATCGTTCTTGAGGAGATAGACAAGACCGACATGTTTACAGGTGTTAAAACCTGCAACTTTGACGAAGCGGTTGCAAGCGGCAAAATTGTAATGATAGGCGATGAGGTTGAGGATGCATACCTTGACCATGTTCAGGCTCAGTGCATCAATCCCGAGCTTGTACGCGAAAAGGGTGATACACTCAAATTTGTTTATACTCCGTTCCACGGTTCGGGAAACAAACCCGTCCGCAAGATACTTAAGAGAATTGGTTTTAACGATGTAGTGGTTGTAAAAGAGCAGGAGATGCCCGACGGCAACTTCCCGACTGTTGCATCTCCCAACCCTGAGAACAAAGAGGGCTTTGAGCTTGCAATCGGCTATGCAAAGGAATGCGGAGCGGATTTGATTATTGGTACCGACCCCGATGCTGACCGCGTAGGTATAATCGTTAAAGACAAAAACGGGGAATACAACACCTTTACAGGTAATCAGGTTGGTGCGCTCCTTTCGGAATACATTCTCTCCAGCCTTAAAGAGAGAGGCGAGTTGCCAAGCGACGGATATATTGTCAAGACAATCGTTACCACCAATCTTATCGCCGCAATCTGTGACGCATACAATGTTGAGATGAAAGAAGTTTTAACAGGCTTTAAGTTCATAGGCGAAAAGATAAAAGAGTCTGAAGAAACAGGAATTGGCACATATTTATTCGGTTTTGAAGAGAGCTACGGTTATCTCAAGGGCACATACGCAAGAGACAAGGACGCCGTTGTTGCAACAATGCTTATTGCGGAAATGACCCTGTATTACAGAGAAAAGGGCAGTTCGCTTGCAGAACAGATGGAGAACATCTATAACAAATACGGCTACTACCTTGAATATGTCGAGTCGGTTGTTATGGAGGGCATGGACGGTGCTGCAAAGATTTCAGGCATAATGGATAATCTCCGTCAGAATACCCCCGAAACTGTTGGAGGCAAAAAGGTTTCTGCTGTCCGCGATTATCTTACATCTGTGCGCACAGACAAGGTAAGCGGCACAACAGAGGAAATTCTTCTCCCAACATCCAATGTTCTTTATCTTGAGCTTGAGGACGGAAGCAACTTCGTTATCCGTCCGTCGGGAACAGAGCCTAAAATTAAACTCTACTGCCTGCTCAGAGGCGAAACTACTGAGGCAGTCAATGCACTTGCAGACGCAGTACGCGAGGATATTGCAAACATTGTAAAATAATTTATATCTCAGCCGCATACTGCGGCTGAGAAAATTTTTTAATTTATAAGAGGTAAAATATGCTTTTTGATACACTTGCTCATTTTGATGATGAGCAGTTTGACAAGGACCGTGATGAGGTTTTAAAAAGTCTTACCGATTTTGGAGTTTCTAATATAGTAAATATCGGAGCCGACATAAAAGGCTCCGAAGACTCGGTGAAGCTTGCAGAAAAATATCTGTTTGTTTATGCAACCGTCGGAGTTCACCCGAGCGAAACTGCCGATATGACACAAGGTGACATCGACAAACTGAGGGAGCTTGCCGCACACCCAAAGGTTCGTGCAATAGGCGAAATTGGTCTTGATTATCATTATGATGACAATGCTCCGCCCGAGTTACAAAAATATTGGTTCAGGGAACAGTTAAAGCTCGCAGGCGAGCTTGCGATGCCCGTTGTTATTCATGACAGAGAATCAAAGGGCGAATGTCTTGAAATTCTCAGAGAAATGAATATTTCAAACGGTGTTGTTCATTGCTTTTCGGGCAGCGCCGAGACGGCAAAGGAAATATTAAAGCTTGGCATGATGATATCCTTCACGGGGGTTATTACCTTTAAAAATGCAAAGAAAGCTGTTGAGGCTTGTAAGGCAATTCCTATAGAGCGGCTTATGATAGAAACAGACTGCCCATACATGGCGCCCGAGCCGCATCGCGGGGAGAGAAACTTCAGCGGTTATGTAGAATTTGTCGCTCGCAGGATTGCAGAAATAAAAGGCATGACATACGAAGATGTAGCAAGGATAACAACAGAAAATGCAAAGCGGTTTTACGGAATTGTATAAAAAAAGAAGTGATGGCACGCCATCACTTCTTTTAATTTACATCTTATACCGGAAGAATGTAGATAAGTTTAACTTCGCCCTTCTCTAAGAACATAAGAATTTTGCTTGGGTTATCACTCTCAGATGCGGGAGTTAAACCTTCGATTGCAGATGTAATATCTGTCTCTTCCTTAACTGAATCTTCGAGGTCGCCCTCTACATATACCAAGATTTTTGCAGAAGAGAAATCACCTTCGTCAAAAGGCAATCCGCAAACAGTTATTGAACCGTCAGCTCTGGTTTCAACCTCGCCTATGATGGTTGCACACTCCTCGTCGTAGAGCGCCGCGATGCCATCCTCTATTTCAACACCATTTTCGTCTCTTACTCCATCAAAGTCAGTGCTTCCGTCAACATCGAATATCAACTGTTCTTCTATAACCTTTGCATATCCGTCACTGTCATATGCTACTCTGAATACATCACCGATTTCAAGACCCTTAGCTATTGAGTCTGACTCGTTTGAAATCCACGGAGACTCAATAGAAATTCCGTCTATTGATACTTCGTAAGCATTTTCAAGCTTAATCATCTCATCGCCGTCATTATCAGCCCAAGTAATATCCGAGGTCATAACATAGATAGGTGATGAATAATCAATAGCGCCTGCGGTCTGTGCTGCCTTGTGGACAACGATAACCTTGGGACTGTTATTGTTTGCATCGAATACTTCAACTATATATTCACTGTTATTCTTGAGTGAGCTTCTTGCGGTACTCTTTTTAAAGTCATCATAATCTGTTCTGACCTCGGGAACCGAGAAGAGAATTGAACTTGCAACCTTCAATGTCTTGCCCTCACCGCTGAGTGTAGTTGAACTACTGTTATATTTCATAGTATACTCAACAGAATCAAGGTAGCCTAAGAAGTCCGTCTCAACCTTTTCTGTTCCATCTGCATCCTCTGCAGTTATAATCTCGTCAAATACTAAAACACCGTCATAAGTGGTTGTTGTATACTTTATAAGCTGCTGCATATCAGCCTTTGTGGTGTTTGCACCATCTTTGTACTGCTTCTCTCCGCTTGCAAGAAGAGCGGTCTCAATCGCATCTGCAGTTGAGCACTTTTCGCCGTTAATTCTTGTATTTTTGTAGGTGCCAATTTGAACAGGTGTACTTGATGAATCGGTAAGCACTCTGAACTTTGCCTCTGCATCTATTTTTGAAGAACCGATAAGATAATCTATGATATATCCGTATTTTACATTAACGCCCGACTCGCTCTTGGTGTACGCTACGATATCACCGTTTATATCAAGGCAGTATGAACCCGAATCCTGAACCTCAGGCTCTTCCATCTCTCCGCCGTTTAACCACGGAGCAACGGGTGAATACTTATAAACCTTGCCCGATATGGTAATTGTATCATTTCCCTTTGCAGAAACCGTACCCGTAGCCTTTGTTGTAACTACAACTGCCTTGCGGAGAGGGTTGCTGCCCATACTCTCTGCAACACAGATGATGTTTCCTGTTGCAATAGAAGAGAACGAAACAGTTGAACCCGTACTGTTTACGATTGACAAATTCTTGTCTGCATCTATGTTTAGAGTAATCTTGTTACCCTCTGCACCGTGAACAAGAACATTATCTGTTACTGTATAGTCTGTGCTTGACTTAGCCGAAACATAGTATACTGTGTAGCTATCAATGATAATTACATCATACTTACCGTTGTTATCCGAGTCGATAAGCTTAAGCGAACCAACAGAGGGAATATCGTCATTATCTATAACATCTGCAAAGCTACTGTCATCTTCGTCTGTGCCGTAGAGCTTGCCGTTGTAGATAACAGATGTTTTTGTCTCAAGTCTTGCGGCAGTTGACTTAACTGCATCAGCACTTGCATAATATCTTATTTCTGAATCAGAGCACTCCGAAACCTCAATATCAGCCGCATTTATTTCAAGCGGAGTCGCATCATTTACAACTGCAAACATAAGGGTTCTGATACCTGAACCGTCATCTGTGTAGTAAAAATCTATTCCGTAGCCAAGCTTGTCTCTAAGTGTTGTGTCTGTGGTACTGTAAGTATGGGTAGACTCAGAGCTTGCATTCGGCTCCTTTGCGGTAATATAAAGCTCGTTATCGCGAAGCTTTATGTCACGCTGAGTAAAGCTTGTTATTCCGTTTGAAGAAATAACGCCCGTGCTCTTTATGTATCCGAGATACTCGCTGAGTATGGTGCCTGTTGTCTTAACACCGTTTTCAACAAGCTCAATCTCAAGTGCATCAAAGAGAAGCTGCGCAATGCATGCACGGCTTGCAGGAGTTGTAACTGCACCAAGGTCATCTGCATTCTTGGTAAGTCCAATCTGTGCTGCTATTGCAACAAAGTTTGCATACCAAGGCTCAAGGTCAACGCTGACACCTGCACCGTAACCGAGTGTGCAAACAATCATCTTTATAGCCTCTTCATAAGCAACATTTGCATTGGGTCTGAAGGTAGCATCCTCATAACCGTTGATTATACCCATTCCGTATGCAGTGTTGATGTTGGGGATTGCCCAGTTTATGCTTGTATCGTTATCGTCAACATCAGTAAAGGGAAGTCCCGAAGCACTCGCACTTCCTATCGAGCCGTAATTCAATGTTCTCATAAGCATAGCAGTAAACTCTGCTCTTGTAACATTCTGCTCAGGCTTGAATGTTCCGTCCTCATAGCCGTTAATTATACCCATAAGATTAAGAGTGGAAACAGCTTCCGAATAAAGCTTGTCCGATGTTACATCGGAAAACTTTGTTGTACCCTCCGTCGCAAAAGCGGTCGGCACGAGGCATGTCGCCAGCATCATAACCGCCATTGCACCACACAATAACTTTCTCATAATTTTCATAGTCCTATCCTCCATATAAAAACTTTAAATATTAACTCCCATGTTGGTATAACAATACCACCTTGATTGTATCATTTATGACTCTAAAAGTCAATACTCACCCCCTTGTAAAACTCTTACATTTATGTTACGAATTTCTTTCACTTACTTATTTATCGCGCTTTTTCCTCATAAAAGAATCTTTTATAGCTTTTTTTTCAGTTTTTATACATGCTATGCTCTGAGGGCGGTTTGCTACCTCAAGCTCATTTCCGTCCTCGTCTGTCATATATTCTATCTTTTGTGTAAAGAATGTCCCGTCAGGGCAGAGGAACTCAACCTCGTCACCCTTGAAAAACCTGTTTTTCTGTATAACCTTTGCTATTGACTTTTCCTCATCAAAGCTTTCCACAAAGCCAACCATATCATATTCGCGGATATATGAACTGCTCGCATAGTGCTGTTCCGTACCGCCCGGCTTTCCAAAATAAAATCCTGTTGTATAATCGCGGTGGCTCACCTTTTTAAGCTCTTCCATCCACGCAGGGTCAAAACTCCAACCGCTCGGATTTTCCATATAACTGTCAATCGCTCTTCGGTATGCCGCAACAATCGTTGCCACATAAAACTCCGACTTGACTCTGCCCTCTATTTTGAGGCTGGAAAGTCCTGACTCTACAAGCTTGTCTATATGCTCAATCATGCAAAGGTCTTTTGAATTATAGATAAATGTACCTCTCTCATTTTCATATACAGGCATATACTCACCCGGGCGTTGTTCCTCCATCAAATAATATTTCCAGCGGCAAGGATGCGCACATGCTCCACCATTTCCGTCACGGCCTGCCATGTAGTTACTGAGTAAGCATCTTCCCGAATACGATATACACATTGCCCCGTGAACAAAAGCCTCCAGTTCAAGCTCCGCATCGCATCTTCTGCGAATTTCACTGATTTCGTCAAATGACATCTCTCGTGCAAGAATTACTCGCTTTGCTCCCATTTTATGCCACATTGCCGCACTTTTGTAATTTACATTATTCGCCTGTGTGCTGATATGAATATCCAACTCGGGCGCAACCTCTTTTGTGACAGAAAACATTCCGAGGTCTGACAAAATCACAGCATCAAGCCCAATGTCCTTTACCTCTTCAAGATACTTTGCATACTCGTCAATATCATTATTGTGCGGAATAACATTTGCCGTCAGGTAAACCTTTTTGCCCTTGCTTTTGGCAAATTCAACGCCTTGCTTCATTTCATCAAGAGTAAAGTTGTCCGCCGCAACACGGAGCGAAAATTCCTCTCCGCCTATATAAACAGCGTCCGCTCCGTAGGTTATCGCTATTTTAAGCTTTTCAAGATTTCCCGCAGGAGCGAGCAGCTCAGGCGCATTTATTATGTCCATGCCTATCCTTCCTTTCAAAAACAATACCGACGGCACAAATGTGTCGTCGGTATCTTGTGTCATTTATTTAAACTCGATTCCGACATAATCGCATATTCCCTTTGCTATACCCTCAGCAAAGTCCTCGCGGGAGCTTTCGCTTGCGAGATAAACAGAATCGTTTGCGCTGTCGATAAAACCTGTTTCGACAAGTATCGCTGTCATGTTGGTGTTTCTGAGCACCGCATACCGTGCGGATTTCACGCCTCGGTCACGCAGACCTACCGCGTCAATTATTCCATCCTGCACAAATCCTGCAAACACCTTACCGTCGGGCGAGCCCGTACAGTAGTATGTCTCGGTTCCCGTACCGCCGCCTGCGTTACAATGTATCGAAACAAACAAATCCGCTCCGGCCTTGTTTGCAATCTCTGCTCTGCGCGCAAGGCTTGCACTTACTGATTCATCAGAAACATTCTCTTTAAGAGAATTTCTTGTCATTATCACCTGGAACCCGTTGCGTTCAAGCACCGGTTTGAGTTTTTCTGCAATATAATAGGTTATATCCTGCTCACGCAGTCCGTTGCCCGTAGCACCCGTATCAACACCGCTGTAATTGTGCCCTGCATCAATCACGACAAGCATACCGTCGGACGAGCCTCTCGGAACATATACATACTCCTCCTCAGGCTCTGTCGGAACAGTATACTTTCCGTCATTCTGCTCCTCTTTTACATATTCCTCGTAATCCTCACCGTAATACTGATAATATTTGCGGACAGACTCCTCATCATCAGGTTCCCATATTTCCTCGGGATCATATGTAACAGTTACATCCTCAGCCTCAGGTGTAGGTCTGCCGCTGTTGTTACCGCCTACATCTACTGCATCACTTGCGGTTTTATCCTCACCCTTTATAAGCATAGAATTATAAACAACCTGAGCCACAAAAGCACGGTTAGCAGGCTTTGAAATCTGTAAATCGGCACCGTCCAAAAGATTATGCTTTCTTGCAACATTTATGTACCCCGAATACCACTTGGGTCCAACCTTGGAAAGAGATTCATCGCCGACACCCGACGCACATACAACCATTTTAACCGCCTGTTCGCATGTGACATTATCATTGGGTGCAAAGTTATTTGCATCCATACCGTTTACATATCCGTTCTCGTAACAGAAGGAAATATAGCCCTCAGCCCAGTTACCGCTTTTTACATCACGGAAGGGCATACTGCTGCTTTTGTAGTATGCTTCGTTATAGCCGTTTGCTCTGGATAAAAACGCACAAAACTCTGCGCGTGTAGTATTGTCGGCAGGTGCAAAAACACCGTCGCCGCGTCCCTGTATAACACCATCATTGCTAAGCTTATCTACAGCCTTATAATAGGAAGCCGTGATTGGAACATCAGAAAAATCCATACCAAAAACTGTACACGGAACAGCCGTAAATGTAAGAACACACACGATGCAAAGGACTGCCGCTATAATATGCTTCTGCATTGTCTCCACCTCAAATTCAGTAGTTAGTACTCGGCACACATGTCCCGAGAATACACTTAGTATAGCATATTTGAAGCGAAAAATCAAGCCATTTCGTCATTTTTTCATATTTAAGACGGCTTATTTGTGGTTTTTTGTTACTTGTGCACATATTTTCACATTCTGTAACATTTTTGTAATATTTTTACTTTTTTGGTTTATGGTGTAGGCTTAATTATTGTCAAACCCTAAATATTGTGGTATTTAATTTTTAAATCATAAAATATATTAAACCGCCAACCGCTGTAACCCAATATTTTTATGCTGATTTTTTGTGCATTTTTTCAGGCTCTCTGCATAAAGAGCATCATAACCTTTATCGAATTTGCCGCCGCCATCTCCGCAAACTCTGGAAATGACATATGTGACTCGTCATCGCCGCCGTCGGATATCGCACGGAGTATCCCGAACGGAACACCATTTCTTACACACACCTGACCGATTGCTCCGCCTTCCATCTCACAAACCGCGGCATTAAACTGCTCTATAAGCCATTGCTTTTTATCATTTGAATTGATGAATTGGTCGCCCGTTGCCACTATTCCGCGGCGGCAGTCAACACCGCATTCCTCAATGCACTCGACAAGCATATCCGTAATTTTGGTGTCGCACAACATATCAACACCGTCTATCCCGCAAATATAGCCGACCTCATGTCCGAGCGGCGACATATCCATATCGTGCTGAACAACCGCGGTTGCCGCAACCACATCGCCTATTTTAAGTCCCTCGGAAAGTCCGCCGCCGACCCCTGTGTTGATAATCATATCAGGTTTATATTCCATAATCATTGCCTGCGTACACATTGCAGCATTAACCTTACCCTCGCCGCAAACGGCAACAACAGCTTTCTTTCCGCAAAGTATTCCGCTTGTAAACGCTGTGCCTGCGATAGTCTTTTCGCTCTTTTCGGTCATTATTTTTTTGAGCCCCTCAACCTCAACAGTCATCGCACCTATAATTCCTATCATAAAAAGTCTCCTTAAAATAATTTTAAAATTATTTTACCGCATTTGAAAGCGACTGTCAATAAAATATAACCGTTTCGCGTTATTATATCATTTTTACGGTTCGTCGCAGAAGCCGAACCCTACATCTTTTGCAAATTATGCGTATACCCCGTCTGCCGTGGGTACAAACCTTGTGTTTCGGGGCATTCGTGAATGCCCCCTACAATTTTGCTTTAATTATCCCGTAGGGGCGGCTTCTCACCTGTTAATTTGATAGTCGAAAGCTTCTCCTCCCTCTCGCAGGAATTTATATATTCCTCCTCAGCCTCAATTTGAATGTTTTTTAAATCTTCTATGGTGTCTGTAATAGCATTGAACAGTTTGTGGTACAGTTTTTGGTAATCAGGCATAAAAATCTCTCCTAAACAAAAATGCGCAGCCCCATTGCAGAGCCGCGCACGAAAAACGCACAAGCTCCGACGATAAGGCTGCTACACTCTTATATAACTCGCATATACATCACGAAGTCCGCCAGAGAGTACGCTTTTACCATATTAGCGTACCTCCGTGATGTAAAATTATGCAAAAATATACATTTAACCTATTTTAATTAAGAGTGTAGCATACTTATTGTATCACATGCACCACAAACTGTCAACAAAAACAAGACAACAAAAACGGCAGCCGATTGGCTGCCGTTTGATTTAATCTTATTAGTTATTGATAGCCGCCTGTGCCGCTGCAAGTCTTGCAATCGGAACACGGAAGGGTGAACAGGACACATAGTCAAGTCCAATCTTGTGGCAGAACTCAACAGATACGGGGTCACCGCCGTGCTCGCCGCAGATACCTACATGGAGCTTTGAGTTAACGGGCTTACCGAGGTCGATAGCCATTTCCATAAGCTTACCAACACCTGTCTGGTCAAGCTTTGCAAACGGGTCATTCTCAAAAATCTTTGCATCATAGTAAGCATCAAGGAACTTACCTGCATCGTCTCTTGAGAAACCGTATGTCATCTGTGTGAGGTCGTTTGTACCGAAGCAGAAGAACTCAGCTTCCTTTGCGATTTCGTCTGCAGTGAGACAAGCTCTGGGGATTTCCATCATAGTACCAACCTCGTACTCAAGCTCAACACCTGCAGCAGCGATTTCTGCATCAGCAGTTTCTACAACAAAGTTCTTAACAAACTTGAACTCTTTAAGGTCTCCGGGAAGCGGAATCATAATCTCGGGAACAAGGTTCCAATCGGGATGAGCCTTCTTAATATTGATAGCCGCACGGATAACAGCCTTTGTCTGCATCTTTGCAATCTCAGGATATGTTACTGCAAGACGGCAGCCACGGTGTCCCATCATGGGGTTGAACTCGTGGAGTGATGTGATGATAGCCTTGATATCCTCAACGCTCTTGCCCTGAGCCTTAGCGAGTGCTTCGATATCAGCTTCCTCTGTGGGAACAAACTCATGGAGAGGCGGGTCTAAGAAACGAATGGTAACGGGGTTACCCTCAAGAGCCTCATAGAGCTGTTCAAAGTCGCCCTGCTGATAAGGAAGAATCTTATCAAGAGCAGCTTCTCTCTCCTCAACTGTATCAGAACAAATCATCTCACGGAATGCAGCAATTCTGTCTGCCTCAAAGAACATGTGCTCTGTACGGCAGAGACCGATACCCTCAGCACCAAGCTCGCGAGCCTTCTTAGCGTCAGCAGGAGTGTCTGCGTTTGTACGAACCTTAAGGGTTCTGAACTCGTCTGCCCAACCCATGATGATGCCGAAGTTGCCGGAGATCTCTGCATCAACGGTAGGAATGATACCGTCGTAGATATTACCGGTAGAGCCATCGATAGAAATATAGTCGCAAGTCGGATCGTAGCCATGTCGTTCTGT
>JAZUCQ010000008.1:0-7699 GCA_045639145.1 Clostridia bacterium
CTTGTTATTTTAGACGAGATAGGCAGAGGAACAAGCACCTATGATGGTCTTGGTATCGCGTGGGCGGTTGTAGAGTATATGGCAGATGTTAAAAAGTGCGGTGCAAAGACGATGTTTGCAACGCATTACCATGAGCTGACACAGCTTGAGGATAAAATTCCTAATGTTAAGAATTACTGCATCGCGGTAAAGAAGCATGGCGGAACGATAAGCTTTTTGCGTAAGATTATAAGGGGCGGTGCCGACGAGAGCTACGGTGTTGATGTTGCGGCTCTGGCAGGTGTAAAAAAATCGGTTGTAAACCGTGCAAAGGAGATTGTTGCATCGCTTGAGGCAGAGGACAACCGCGAGGTAGAGAGCGTAGCAATCCGAACCGCAAAGAGAGAAGCTTCAGACAGTAATCAGTTTGGGTTCCTCTCTGCGGCAGAGAATGAGATTTGTGAGGAGCTTAAGGCACTTGATATAAATTCAATGACGCCTGTTGAGGCACTCACGGCTCTTTATGATTTGCAGGCAAAGGCAAAGAATATGTAAGTTTATTAAAGGTGGTGGAGATATGGCGGAAATACATGTTTTATCGCAGGAGGTTGCGGACAAGATAGCGGCAGGTGAGGTTGCAGAACGCCCCGCATCAGTTGTAAAGGAGCTTGTCGAAAATGCGATAGATGCAGGAGCGACCTCGATAGAGGTTGAAATCCGCAAGGGCGGAATAGAATACATACGCGTGCTTGATAACGGTTGCGGAATAGATGCCGACCAGGTGGAAACGGCGTTTCTTCGTCATGCCACCAGTAAGCTGCGTAGTATAGAGGATTTATATTCGATAGGAACAATGGGATTTCGCGGTGAGGCATTGTCGAGTATTTGTGCCGTAGCCGAAGTCAGCGTCATTACACGAACCGCCGAGTGCGATGAGGGTGTTCTCGTTCGGCTGAGCCACGGAAAAGTCGCCGAAAAGGAACAGATTGCCGCGCCCGTCGGTACAACAATGGTTGTGGAGCGGTTGTTTGAGAATATTCCTGCAAGAATGAAGTTTTTGAAGAAAGACGCGACTGAATCAGGTTATGTTGCAGATGTGCTTACAAGAATTGCACTCTCTGCTCCGCATATTTCGTTTACCTATATCTGCGATGACAAGGAGATTTTCTCGACATCGGGTGACGGAAATCTTAAAAACACAGTGCTTAAGCTTTATGGCATCGACCATGCGAAAGCAGTAATTCCCGTGGATTACACAGAGGATAATGTGCGTGTGTGCGGGCTTGCAGGCAAGCCTGAAGTTTCAAGAGGAAACAGAGCGAGACAGACGCTTTTTGTAAACGGAAGATATATAAAAAGCCATGTTTTGTCAAAGGTTATAGGCGAGGCATACAGAAACTCAGTTATGGTTGGAAAGTTTCCGTTTTTTGTGCTTGATATTTGTATACCGACAGACGCTGTCGATGTAAATGTTCATCCTGCAAAGACAGAGATAAAGTTTGCAAACGAAAACAGAGTTTATGATATAGTCTATCATGCGGTGAGCAATGCCTTAAAGGGCGGCGAGGAAAAGCCGAAATTTGTTTCTGTGTCCGAGGATAACAAAACCGAGACTAAGCCGACCTTTGAGTTTAAGCACAGCGGTTCATACGATAGACCTCAAAGACCCGAAAAGGTTGACAGACAGCTTGTGCGTGAGTTTATGGACAGCGTTATTCCCGAAAAAGCAGAAAAACCTGCGGTTCAGGAAAATGACGGAATGATGTATAAGGACTTTAATTTCTTAGATAATACACCGCCGCAAAGGGAAAGAGAGATACAAGAGCCGATACAACAGATTATAGAAACGCCGAAAATACCGATTGAGGTTATAAAAGAGGAAACTCATATACCAACCCCGATAGGACAGGTGTTTGACACATATATTGTGTGTCAGTGCGATGATGTATTTTATATGATAGACCAGCATGCGGCACATGAGAGGCTGAGGTTTGAGGTTTTAAAAAAATCATATTATGCAAACGAGAGAATGTCTCAGCTTTTACTCGGACCTATGATATTTAAGCTTGATTATGCCGAGTATCAGGCGGTGCTTTCAAACCTTGATGCATACAAAAGGTTCGGGTTTGAGATTGAAGATTTCGGTTCGGGCAGTATAATCGTCAATGCGACGCCGATTATATCCGACGAGCCGCACATCCGCGACCTTATACTTGAAATTGCAGAGGCACTCTCGGATATGGGCAGACATTCTGTTTTGAGCTTTGAGGAGCGTGCACTTGATATGATAGCGTGCAAGTACGCGATTAAGGCAAACCATAAGTTGAATTCCGCAGAGATGCAGGATTTGATAAAACGGGTGTGGGAGCTTGAAAGCGATGGAATACGCACCTGCCCCCACGGAAGACCGATAAGGATTGAGTTTTCAAAAGACGATATAGAGAAGATGTTTAAGAGAAAGGTATAGGGGAAATAGCCTTATGCATAGCGAAAATTTAAGTAAACCGAATATTGTTTGTGTTGTAGGTCCTACTGCCTCGGGCAAGACAGGGTATGCAATCGAGCTTGCTAAAGAGCGGAATGGTGAGATAGTGTCTTGTGACTCTATGCAGATTTATAAATATATGAATATCGGCACGGCAAAGGCAACAGAGGCAGAGCAAGCGGAGGTGCCGCATCACATGATTGATTTTGTGCATCCAGATACCGATTACAGCGTTGCTGACTTTGCGGCAGATGCCAAAAGGTGTATTGATGATATATTAAGCCGCGGCAAGCTGCCCGTACTCTGCGGAGGGACAGGACTTTATATTGATGCTATAACAAAGGGTATAGAATTTTCGGAGCAAAAAAGAGATGATGCTCTGCGCGAAGAACTTTGGCAGACAGCAGAGCGTGACGGAGTCGAAGCCGTGCATAGACTGTTAGCTGAGCTTGACCCCGAGGAGGCGGAAAAGGTTCACCCCAATAATATAAAGAGGGTAATCCGTGCAATCGAGATATGCAAGACTACGGGCATAACCAAGACAGAGGCGGACAGACAGGCTGTTTCAGGCTCGCCGTATAATGCGGAGTTTTTCGGTCTTTCGATGGAACGAGAAGTCTTGTATGACAGAATAAACCGACGGGTAGACATTATGATGGAGCAAGGCTTGCTCCGTGAGGTTGAGGGACTTCTTGAAATGAACATAAGACGGAATTCGACCGCTATGCAGGCAATCGGATATAAGGAGCTTGTCGAATATATTGACGGCAAATGCTTGCTTTGCGATGCGGTTGAGACTATCAAGCAGGAGTCAAGGCGGTATGCAAAGAGGCAGATGACATGGTTTAAGCGAAACAAGGATATAGTTTGGGTTACGCGGTAGACATTTGTTACAGAAAGATTAAAATTTGTATACAAATCCGCTATTGCGGTTTACACATTAAAAAACGGTGATATAATAATGCTATAAGGGTGCAACTGATAAGTTGCGGCCTTGTGGCATTTTTGTTTTTACACAACAAAGAGATACCAATTTTATCCAAAGGAGGAAATTTAATGCTTAAATTTAATAACGGTTCGGATATGGTATCTCAGGATGACAACAAGAGAAAAAAACGAAAGAAAACAAGCAAGCTTAAGATTGTTGCTTTTATTTTTATCGGAATAATTTTTCTGTATCTTGGTGCGGCGCTGTTTGAGGCGCTCAGCAGTAATTTATCTACAACGGTTGCACTCGGCGGTTCGGTCACCGAGGAGGTCAGGGTTGACGGCTATGTTTTCAGGGACCAAAGTATAATTGATGCTCCGTGGACGGGACATTTTGAAAGCTTAGTCAGCGAGGGAGAGCGTGTCAGAGAGGGCCAGGTTATCGGGTATATTTACCAGACTCAGCCTGATTCTAAAATTGTCGAAGAGATAAAAAAGGTACACAGAATGATTCGGCTGTCGGGTACAAATGAAGATTTGAGCCTTGCAGGTACGGGCGCTGCTGAGAAAAATATTTCGGCTCTTGCGCGTGATTTGTCTGATATAAGGCAGGAGCGTGATTTAAGTGCGGTACTTGATAAGAAGGAAGAAATCAATGTTTTGATGAAGAGAAGACAGAATGTCGCATCAGTGCAGGAGGAAGTTACGGAGGACAAGGCGGCTCTGCTTGAAGGTGAGCTTTCAAGACTTGAGACCGAGGCTGGTGTAAGCATAAAAATTACGGCACCGTCAGGCGGTGTTTTCAGCTCAAGAATAGATGGTATGGAAGAGGCGCTCGCTTATGATGCGGCAGATGCAGTTACTCCCTACGATATTGAGGAGCTTGACAAAACTGAGATTTCGGACACTAATGATGTGGTTGCAGGACATCCGCTTTGCAAAATTATAAACAATTATGTATGGAGATATGTAGCCGTTATAAGCGAAAAGCAAGCGGAGAAGATTACATCAGGACAGAGTGTCGAGATGAGGTTTTATGATTTGGCAAGCGGTGGGGTATCGGGTACGGTAAGCCGTATCTCCGAGCCGCAGGGCGGAAAATGTGCAGTTGTTGTTTCTACAAATAAATATGTAGACGGCATATATTCCTCAAGCCGTGCAAATGCAGATATTATAACAGTAAATGCCCGCGGGATAAAGCTTCCGGCAGGATGTCTGCGTGTTAAAGACGGCAATATGGGTGTGTATGTTATAAGACTTGACGAGGCAAAATTCGTGCCTGTAAACCTCGTACACAAAAATGATGATTGGGCAATCGTGACCGCTGCCGAGCCTGAACTTGGCGGAGCGAAGCTTCAGATGTATGACGAGGTAATTGTTGAATGCAGAAATCTTGAAGATGGTAAAATTGTCAGATGACGGAGAGGCAAAAATGAGTATCGCGGATAATATCAGAGTAATACAAGAAAAAATTGCAGCTGCGGCAGATTTGTCGGGCAGGGATTTGTCTGCGATAAAGCTTGTTGCAGTCAGCAAGACCAAGCCTGTCTCTATGATTGAGGAAGCGCTAAACTGCGGTATGACAGATTTTGGCGAGAACAAGCCGCAGGAGCTTGCGGCTAAGTTTTCCGAATTTGAAAATCGTCAAATCCGCTGGCATCAGATTGGAACACTTCAAAAAAATAAGGTAAGGCACATAATCGACAAGGCATATCTTATACATTCGGTAGACAGCTTTGAGCTTGCCGCAGAGATAAACAAAAGGGCGGCGGCAAAAGATAAAATACAAAATATCCTGATACAGGTAAATGTCTCGGGAGAGGAGACAAAGTCGGGTGTTTCCGTGAAGGACTCAACCGAGCTTTGCAAGAGAATAAGTGAGCTTGAAAATGTTGCAGTAAAAGGACTTATGACAATCTCGGTCAGAGATTATACTTATGAGCAGAACAAAAAGCTTTTTATGGAGCTTAGTCACCTTGCAGATAAAATCGGGGCGCTTAATATCGACGGAGTTGAGATGCAGGAGCTTTCAATGGGAATGACTCATGATTTTGAGGCGGCGATTGAGGCGGGCTCTACAATAATCCGTGTTGGAACTGCGATATTCGGCGAGCGTGATTATTCAGCATTAAATATGTAATCTATTAAATTTCTATATATAATTCGGGAGGATAAAAAAATGAGTAACTTTATGAACAAAATGCTTAACCTTGTAGGCTTTGAGACAGAAGAAGAGTATGAGGAGGATTTCGTGGACGAGGCTGTTGACTATGAACCGTCAGTCCTCGACAGATTTAATGACAGAAGAAGCAGCCGTGTTGTAAAGCTGCATAATACTTCTGCACAGATGAGGGTGGTTGTAATCCAGCCTGAGTCATTTGACGAGGCTCGTGATATTACAAACCATTTAAAGAGCAGAAAGCCGATTGTTGTGAACCTTGAATCTGTTGACAAGGCAGTTGCACGCAGAATAATTGATTTTCTCAGCGGTGCGGTATATGCACTCGATGGGGATATCCAAAAGGTTTCAAACGGAATTTTCATTATTGCTCCCAACAATGTGGATATTATGAGCGATGAAATTAAAAACGAAACAAAGAACGCTTTTTCATGGAAGTAAAATGACTCAGACGGATAAAGAGGACAAGCTGATTTTGTCCCGTGCACATGACGCACTGGCTATTGCAGAGCGAAGCTATACGGCAAGGGTTGTCGGATTTTTAAATCCGCATCAACGCTCGCTTATTATAAAAAATATCTATCCGACACAGGATATTTCTGTCAGCTTTGATGGCGGATATCCCGACGCGGAGCGTACGCTTTTTATCTGTCGCCCTGAGTATGCAGAGTTTGAAATATCCGATGTGATATCGGTTATAAAGGTTTGGGGCAGAGATATAAGCAGGTTAACACACCGTGATTATCTCGGGAGTCTCATGGGACTTGGTATTACGCGTGAGAATATAGGTGATATACTTGTATCAGACACGGGTGCATTTATCTTTGTAAAGGCAGAGATTGCCGATTATATTATAAACAACCTTGATAAAATCGGCAGGCACGGTATTAAAACTGAGCTTTGCAAATGTGCTGATGCAGATATTCCCGAGCCTAAGTACAAGGAGATAAAAGGAACAGTCTCCTCAATGCGGCTCGATGCCGTGTTGGCACTTGCGGCAGGCATATCAAGAGGCCGCGCGGCAGAAATTATAGGTCAGGGAGTTGTGTCCCTTAACTGGGAGATACAGCAATCCGTATCGGCTAAGCTTGACGAGGGTGATTTGATTTCTGTCAGAGGTGTAGGCAGAATGAGAGTTTTGGAGCTTGGCGGAATTACCCGTAAGGGAAGGTATGGATTAGTAGTTGCAAAATACGAGTAGTTATATTTAAATAAAAGAGGAGAGATTTAACAATGCTGACACCGCAGGATATAGAGAATAAAATGTTTAAGGTCTCGTTTAAGGGATATAACATAGACGAGGTTGATGATTTTTTGCAAGAGGTATGCGACAGTTATGTTGCGCTTTATCTTGAAAACAAGGAAAATCGTGAAAAGATAGCGCGACTTTCTGAGGCGGTAGGACAGTATAAATCTATGGAAGGAACACTTCAGGATGCACTCAGCGTTGCTGATAAGTCAACCGACGAGATAGAAAAGGATGCTCTGCGCAAGGCGGCAGAGATTGTAAGTCATGCAGAGCTTTCAGCAGAGTGTATAATTGCAGGCGCAAGACAGAGAGCAGAGGAAGAAGAACAAAGACTTGAGAATATCAAGCGCGAGATTGAGTTATACAGAGAAAAGATAAGCGGATTGCTCAGTGCACAGATGAATATACTCAGCGGTTATCCCGCATCGGGAAAAATTGACGGCAGTACATATAAAGATAATGCTCCTAAAAAGGCTGCAAAGCGAGAGCAGATTACAGAGAGAATAAACCTGACTGACAGACTTGAGATGAAGACTGAGGATTTAACTGGTGTAGCTATGAAGATTAACGGTGAGTTTGTAGCCGCAGTATAAAAAATGGGGAATACATTGTGTTCTCTTGTATTATCTAAAAAGTCAGTTTTAATGCAAATCCTTTGCGGCAATGATGCCAAGCGAAAACTTGGGTTGCCGAAGGTATGCGTTTGTAATCTCGTGAAATCTTTTAAAGCACCACGCTCGGAAAATCACGAGCACTAAAGTAACGCTGCGTCACGGCGACTGCGAAATAAATCCGAATGGTTAAAACAAACCTTTTTCGGGTGCGCAGATAGGAGGTGTCGGGGTACTCCCCGACCGTGCTTTGGTTACTTTCGCACGAG
>JAZUCQ010000009.1:0-9831 GCA_045639145.1 Clostridia bacterium
TAAGGTTTCGGACGAAGAGCTTGCGGAACGCCGCAAGACATTTGTCCCGAAAGAACCCGTAATCAAGGACGGAGTTCTCCGTAAATATTCAAAGCTTGTTACATCTGCATCAACAGGTGCAGTGCTTGATGCATAAGAGTAAGGAGGAAAACCAAATGGGAATGACAATGACACAAAAAATCCTTGCTGCACATGCAGGCTTAGACAGCGTAAAGGCAGGACAGCTTATCCGTGCAAAGCTTGACATGGTGCTGGGTAACGATGTTACAACTCCTGTTGCAATAAAGGAGTTTAAGGCAAACGGATTTGATAAAATATTTGATAAAGATAAAATTTCTATTGTTCTTGACCACTTTACACCCAACAAGGATATAAAGTCGGCAGAGCATTGTAAAATGTGCCGTGAATTTGCGGATTGCATGGATGTTACAAATTTCTATGATGTAGGCGAGATGGGTGTAGAGCACGCACTTCTCCCCGAAAAGGGACTTGTAGCACCCGGCGAGGCAATAATCGGTGCGGACTCGCACACATGTACATATGGTGCGGTAGGTGCTTTCTCAACAGGCGTGGGAAGTACCGATATGGCGGCAGGTATGGCATCAGGCGAGGCATGGTTCAAGGTTCCTGCGGCACTTAAGTTTAACCTTACTGGCAAGCCGCAAAAGTGGGTATGCGGTAAGGATATAATTCTGCATATTATCGGAATGATTGGCGTTGACGGTGCACTCTATAAGTCAATGGAGTTCACGGGTGACGGACTTAAGTATCTCTCGATGGACGACAGACTTTGTATGGCGAACATGGCAATCGAGGCAGGCGGCAAGAATGGTATCTTTGAGGTTGACGAGATTACGGAAGCATACTTAAAGGAAAGAGTAAACCGCCCCTATACTGCATATACCGCAGACGATGATGCAGAGTATGAAGAGGTTTATGACATTGATTTAAGCCAAATAAAGATGACGGTTGCCTTCCCCCACCTTCCCGAGAACACAAGAACAATCGACGAGGTTGGAGAGGTTAAAATTGACCAGTGCGTAATAGGCTCTTGTACGAACGGCAGAATTGAGGATTTGCGAAACGCCGCAAAGGTGTTTGAGGGCAAGCATGTTGCAAAGAATGTCCGTGCACTCATTATCCCTGCGACCCAGAAGATTTACGCTCAGGCAATGCATGAGGGACTTTTTGACATATTCCTCGAGGCAGGTTGTGTAATTTCCACACCTACCTGCGGTCCTTGCCTTGGCGGGCATATGGGAATTCTGGCAAAGGGCGAGAGAGCAATTTCTACTTCAAACAGAAACTTTGTCGGCAGAATGGGACATCCCGAGTCTGAGGTATATCTTTCAAGCCCTGCTGTTGCGGCGGCATCGGCGGTTGCGGGATATATCGCATCCCCTGAGGAAATATAACGAATAATTTGCATCGGAATGGCGGAAACTGTCGGCTCCTGCATGAGAATGTTGTAGGGACCGGCGTCCCCGACGGTCCGAATAAAGGAGAATTAAAATGAAAGCAAAAGGATTTGTTCATAAATACGGTGATAATGTTGATACCGATGTTATTATTCCTGCAAGATATTTAAACTCCTCCGACCCCAAGGAGCTTGCAAGTCATTGCATGGAGGATATTGATGTTGAGTTTGTAAACAAGGTAAAAGAGGGCGATATTATGGTTGCCCACAATAACTTTGGCTGTGGTTCTTCAAGAGAGCATGCACCTATTGCAATCAAGGCATCAGGCGTGTCATGCGTAATCGCCGCAACATTTGCGAGAATTTTTTACCGTAATGCAATCAATATCGGTCTTCCCATTATGGAATGCCGTGAGGCGGCAGAGAAGATAGAGACGGGCGACGAGGTTGAGATTGATTTTGACAGCGGTGTAATCACCAACATAACCAAGGGCGAAAGCTATGACGCAGAGCCTTTCCCTGAATTTATAAAAGAAATTATCAATAAGAACGGACTTTTAAATTCAATTCGCAATGCGTAAATTATGGTTTATCTGCGAACTGCGTTCGCACTGCTTTGAACGGCGTTGCCGTTCGGAATATGATACTTTTGCTTGCCCAAAAGTATCCAAAAGGCAGTCGGGGAAACCCCGACACCCCGTCGGCGCCGCCCGGCATTGGCATCAGATATTTCAACCGGAGTTACTTCGCATGTCGCAGACGCAGTTGCACCTTTAGTGCACGCAATATCATAAGCGCGGCGGCTGATAAAGATATCAAGAGATTACAGACATCTACCTTGGGATGACCCAAATGTGTGGGTAGCATTCTAAAAAACGGATTTGTTTACATTGCCGCACCGCGGCTTGGCAGTGCGGAATATGGGCTTTGGGCTTTTATTCAAAAACAAATCCGTTTTTTGCCCTCGGCGCATAGCCGCTAAACCATAATTTATCAATAAAGTACAGAAAGGAAGATTACAATGATTATTAATCTGGCAGTTGTAAAGGGTGACGGAATAGGTCCCGAGATTGTAACAGAGGCAGAAAAGGTTCTTGACAAAATCGGCGAGCTTTACGGTCACGAATTCAAATACACAGATGTACTCGCAGGAGGTTGTGCAATTGACGCAACAGGTGTTCCACTCCCTGCTGAGACGATAGAAATTGCAAAGAAGTCAGACTCGGTTCTGCTCGGCGCGGTCGGCGGACCCAAGTGGGATACCCTGCCCGGAAGTCAGCGCCCTGAAAAGGCACTTCTCGGACTTCGCAGTGAGCTTGGTCTGTTTGCAAATATTCGTCCTGCAAAGATGCACAAGGCACTTGCAGACGCTTGCCCCTTAAAGCCTGAGATTTCAGACGGTGGACTTGATATGGTTATTGTCCGTGAGCTGACAGGCGGTCTCTACTTTGGTGACAGAGGCAGACGCGACGGCGGCGAGATGGGCGAGGAGGCATATGACGAGCTTAAGTATTCCAAGGCGGAGATTGAGCGTATAGGCAGAGTTGGCTTTGAGCTTGCAATGAAGCGTAAACGCAAAAAGGTTACAAGCGTTGATAAGGCGAATGTAATCGAAACATCAAGACTCTGGAGAGAGACAATGCATGAGCTTTCCAAAGAATACCCCGAGGTGGAATACGAGGATATGCTGGTTGACAACTGTGCAATGCAGCTTGTTCGCAATCCCGGTCAGTTTGATGTAATTATTACTGAGAATATGTTCGGTGATATTCTCTCTGACGAGGCAAGTATGACAACGGGTTCAATCGGTATGCTCCCCTCATCATCACTCGGCAGCAGCACTCTCGGTATGTATGAGCCTATCCACGGCAGCGCGCCCGATATTGCAGGTCAGAACAAGGCAAACCCGATTGCTACAATTCTGTCATGTGCAATGATGCTCCGTGACAGCTTTAACATGCCTGTTGAGGCTGAATGTATTGAAAATGCTGTAACAGATGTACTTAACGCAGGCTACCGAACAGCAGATATTATGGACGAAAACGGAACCTTGCTCGGCACACGCGAGATGGGCGACAAGATTGTAGAAATGCTAAAGAAATAATGTGAAACAAACGGCTGTCATTGGCGGCCGTTTTTGTATGTTTTTCACTTGACTTATTGGAATTTTGGAGTTATAATTGCAATCGTTGGACCGAACTTTATAGAGCGGTTTGGGTCCGCAAATTATCAAAACATAATAAAAAGGAAGTGTAGTCTTGAGTACATTGTTGTCAGTATCAATAGCTCTCTTGGCAGGTCTTATAATGACCAGGGTTTTTAAGCCTTTGAAGCTGCCGTCGGTAACAGCTTATTTAATTGCAGGTGTTTTAATCGGCCCGTATTGTATAGGTGCGCTTGACCTCAACGGCATTGGATTTAATTCTTCGGACGCGCTGAGTAAGCTGTCTTTGGTTTCTGAGGTAGCCTTGGGCTTTATTGCTTTTTCTATAGGAAATGAATTTAGAGTAAGTGATCTTAAAAAGACAGGAAAGCAAGCTCTTGTTATTGGTATATTTCAAGCACTTGTTGCAACCGTGTTGGTAGATATAGCTCTGTTTGCAGTACATATGATAATGCCCGACAAGCTGACGCTTTCGCAGGTAATAACACTCGGTGCTATAGCAACCGCAACTGCACCTGCTGCAACCTTAATGGTTGTTCGTCAGTATAAAGCAAACGGACCGCTTACCAAGCTGTTGCTTCCGATTGTTGCACTTGATGACGCGGTTGGTCTTGTTGTATTTGCCGTATCTTTTGGTATTGCAAAGACGCTGATTGTCGGAACGGTTGATGTGATTTCCATAATTGTAAATCCGCTTGTGGAAATCATTTGTTCTTTGGCTCTTGGTGCTGTAATGGGTTGGGTTTTGACACAGCTTGAAAAGCTGTTTAACTCAAACACAAACCGTTTGAATTTGACCATTGCAATAGTATTTTTGACCGCATCGCTTTCTATGATGGACTTCCACATAGGCTCTGTTCATATCAGCTTTTCATCACTTTTGGCATGTATGATGCTCGGAACAGTATTTTGCAACATATGCTCGCTGTCACATGACCTTATGGCAGCATCTGATAAGTGGACATCGCCGCTTTTTGCTCTGTTTTTTGTTATAAGCGGTGCAGAGCTTGAACTGAGCGTATTTACTGATTGGGCGATAGTAGTTATAGGTGTGGTATACATTATCGCTCGCTCGATTGGTAAGTATTCAGGTGCATTTGTAAGTGCAAAGGCGACAAAGTGCGAACCGCAGATATGCAAATATCTGGGTATAACCTTGCTTCCGCAGGCAGGTGTGGCACTTGGAATGTGCACAACGGCTATGCAGCTTGGTGCAGAGGGTAACCTGATAAGAAACATCACATTGTTTGCTGTTTTGATATATGAGCTGTTTGGACCTATCTTAACCAGGCAGGCACTTACCGCCGCAGGCGAAATTACACCTATACCGCATCATGTAAAGCACCGCAGACAGACAAAGCTTGAAGAAGTAAAAAGCAGAGGTAAATAGTAAAGATATAACCGGCTGTGTACTGCAGTCGGTTTACTTTTTTAAAATTTTGTGGTACAATAAAATATAATTTATTCTTGAAGGGGATTTTTATGAAAAAGCTTATCATATGTATATTCTGTTTTATGGCGATACTGTTTACAAATGCTTATGCAAATGAACTTGAGTTTACACCTGTGGGCGGCGGAAAGTTTATTTACTGCAATAACCCTGAGGGGATAGAAGATGATATGATTTTAAACGGAGCAAATCCGCGTTGGATAATGAACAACGAAAATTTAACTCCTGATATGTACCATATCTATCTGTCGCACTTTAATTATACGGGAGGCGGAGGCCTCGGTTATGATATCGAGCTTGATATGGCAATGACTGCGAGAGAGGATTCTAAGATAACCATACACAAGGCGTTCTTTGAGACTCCGTATGAGTATTCGTATTACAATAATGGAAGCTATCAGGCGGCGGAGACCGATTGGGGTATGCTTCAGGTCTGCGCAAATATGCTCGACATTCCTATGTGCGATATCAGGGGCAACGATATTTATTATCCGTGGGGATTTGAGCCTGTTACATTAGAGATAAAAGCGGGCGACAGAATATGGCTCTCTGATTACTTGGGTAGTTATCAAAGAATACACTTTGGTATGGGTGTTCATATTCAGGCACTTGTGGAGATAGAGAGCGGAGAGATGGACTTTAATGTAGGTGCAATAAAGGCGGGCGGATTTTTGCGTTACAGACAGAACATACCATATGACGCGGAGTTTGGTGAATATCGCTGGGATTATACCTTAAAGGGAATTGCGGATACTCTGCCTGAGGTCACATGCGACATTGAATATACGATTGACAATGATACAAAAGATGGCGAGAGGATACCCGTGTTCCTCAAAAATCAGTATATCCCCGAGGGACATATCGTGACGGAGTGGTATACACAGTTAAATCCGCAAAATGATATCTGGTCAAAGACAACCGCGGCGGAGTCGGATATTCTGCCCCTTTATTACAGAGATGATACCAAGCTTGAATTTTACGGCTCTGCGGCAGAGGGGAAGAACAATGTTTGGGTATTTGATACTCTGCATAGTGCGGTACGAAAGTACGAGACAAGATTTAATACGGGAGCGGAGGAGGATTTTGCTCCGAACTTTTTGCTTGACACCGATACGGATAATCACGCATATGCTTGTAATATAGGGAATTACGGTGTTGCGACTACTTATAATATGAAGGTCGAAAATACAACGGATAAGCCGAAATACTGCACGCTTGCAATCACGGCGGCAGGCACGGTTATAGCATATGAGACAGACGAAAACGGCGAAAAATCATACGGCTATGTCAAGGATTTGACGGGCGAAAAGGTGACAGACAATATGCTCTGCCACGAAATTTTGCCAAACAGTGTTGAGAATTTTAAATTCACAATAATATTGCCCGTCAACTACAACGGCGGAATTAAAAATGAAATCATAATTTCTGATAACAATATTCAATCCGTGGATTTTGAAACCAAAAAAGCGGAGGTTGAAAGTTATTTTATTCGCAGACAGGATACCTATAACGGTGAAAAAACAGAGACCATATTCCCGCTTTTCCCTGAGAAAACTGCGGCAAAGGTATGGGAGCATAAGAATGCGTATGAATATCTGCGTGGCAGAGATAACGGAATTTTGCGTTGGTGTGCGTGGGATGGTGCGCCCGAGTGGTACTACAATCTGTGGGGGCATGTCAATACGGTTTATGCGGTGGATAAAGACTACAACATAACGGGAGAGTACACATTCCCGTCGCTTCCCTGCGGAGCGTCATGGAATGACGGATATTTCTATGTTAAGACTGCACGGGACGGAATTTATAAATCTGCAGACGGTATGGTATGGGATAAGACAGATGAGGATTTGCCAAGCTATGCACCGTACTATGATTTGGAGCGAGCCTCGGATTGGGCGGTTTCGGAGCTTGAGAGAGGTTGGGAGTTGGGACTTCGCCTTACATGGTATGGGGAGAGCTATAATTTTAAGGCAGGAATGTCAAGAGAGGGATTTTGTCTTGTTGCGGCAAAGCTGCTTGACAAGCTGAGCCTTGCGCAAAATACTTTATCTGATATAAGATTTGACGATACCGACAATCCGCAGATAGAGAGACTTGCGGCAATAGGTGTTATAAATGGCTTTGGTGACGGAACATTCAGACCAAGCGAGCAGATTACGCGTGAGCAGGCGGCGGTGATTTTATCGAGGCTGTATGGGTATATTGAAAGCGGAACTGCATATCCCCCAAAAGGTGCAGAACATATCTATTCGGATAATGATGATATTTCCGATTGGGCAAAAGACGGTGTGAATTTTGCCTATGGTATGGGAATAATGCATGGCGTAGGAGAAAACAGATTTGAACCGCAGGGAACTTACAGTGTTGAACAATCGGGTGTTACGATGGTAAGATTATATGATTGTGTAATTAATAATAAATAAAATGTATTACAAAATAAGAGGGTAGTTTATGGGTATTAAGACTAATTATAATTGGACAATAAGAGCGTGCTGTATTGCATACATAACGCAGGCGATAGCCGTCAATTTTGCACCGCTTTTGTTTTTGACATTTCATAATGATTACGGCATTTCGATGTCGCAGATAGGTATGCTTGTTGCGATCACTTTTATTATCCAGATTGCGGTGGACTTCTTTGGTGCAAGATACATCGACAAAATCGGGTACAGAATGTCAACTGTTGCCGCACATATAATGTCGGCAACGGGGTTTATATTACTTGGTATTTTGCCTGACCTTCTGCCAAATCCGCTTGTCGGAATATGGATAGCCTGCTTTTTCTATTCGTTCGGCAGCGGTCTTATAGAGGTTTTGGTAAGCCCGATTGTAGAGTCATGTCCGACCGATAACAAAGAGTCGGTAATGGGGCTTTTGCATTCATTCTATTGTTGGGGAACAGCGGCGGTAATACTTTTCTCGACTGTATTCTTTGCGGCTTTTGGTATAGAAGCATGGAGAGTAATGGCAATGCTTTGGTCGCTTGTTCCGCTTCTTAATATTATCCTTTTTGCAAGAGTTCCGATTGCACAGATGGAGAGCGGAGGCGAGCACGGCGGTTTTTTGGGACTGTTTCGGTTCAGGGTTATCTGGGTTATAGTGCTCATGATGATGGCATCGGGTGCGGCAGAGCTTTCTATGAGCCAGTGGGCATCTGCCTTTGCAGAACGCGGTCTTGGGGTTTCCAAAATCGTAGGAGACATGGCAGGCCCGTTTATGTTTGCGATACTTATGGGCTGCGGAAGAGTGATATATTCAATTCTTGTCAAAAGAGTTTCGATGCTTAAATATATGATTGTATCCGCTCTGCTTTGTATTGTGGCATATCTTATGACCTCGCTTTCGGCAAACCCGATTATATCGCTTATCGGATGCGGACTTGTCGGATTTTCGGTAGGTGTATTCTGGCCCGGAACACTCAGCTATGCGGCACAGAGATGTCCGCAGGGCGGAACGGCGATGTTCGGACTTCTTGCTTTTGCAGGGGATACGGGGTGCAGTGCAGGACCCGCGCTTGTCGGAATGTTGGCAGGAACGTCGGGGGACAGCCTGAGTACAGGCTTGCTTATGTCGATTATATTCCCCTTTGTGCTTGTGGCGGCAGCAGGAGTGCTTTTGAAAAGGGACAGAAACATAAAAAAAGGACGGCAAAATTAAATTTTGCCGTATTTTTTTGTTTAAAAAGAGGAAATCGCAAATTTTTGGCGAATATAAAAAGGATAGATATTTAAGTTTAAACGCAAGTTTAAAAGATAAGGAGATTTTATTATGCCGGAAGGAATTTTTGATGAATCCAAATTAAAAATTATTCCCGTTGAGCTTAACAGCGAGATGAAGAAGTCCTATATAGACTATGCTATGTCGGTTATCGTAGGACGAGCTTTGCCTGATGTTCGCGACGGCTTAAAGCCTGTTCACAGACGCATACTCTATGCGATGTATGAGGACGGCTTTACGCCCGATAAGGAATACAGAAAGTGTGCAACTACCGTCGGTAATGTTCTGGGTAGATACCATCCGCACGGTGATGCATCTGTATACGATGCACTCGTTCGTATGGCGCAGGACTTTTCTCTGCGTTATCCGACTGTTGACGGTCACGGTAACTTCGGTTCAGTCGATGGTGACCCCGCCGCAGCATACAGATATACAGAGTCGCGTATGTCCAAGGTTGGCCTTGGTATGCTTAAGGATATCGAGAAGGACACGGTTGACTTTATGCCGAACTTTGACGAAACCAGAAAGGAGCCGCTTGTGCTCCCGTCAAGGATTCCGCACCTTCTGGTCAACGGCTCTAACGGTATTGCCGTCGGTATGGCAACCAATATTCCGCCGCATAATTTAGGTGAGGTTATTGACGGTGTTATTGCGCTTATCGATAACCCTGAAATTTCTATAGACGAGCTTATTGAGCATATCCCAGGTCCTGACTTCCCGACAGGCGGTCTTATTATGGGTATGTCGGGTATCCGTGCCGCATATCATACGGGCAGAGCAAAGCTTCGTGTTCGATCAAGATGTGAGATTCAGGATTGGAAGGAAAATCGTCAGCGTATCGTTGTCACCGAGATTCCGTATATGGTCAACAAGGCAAGACTTATCGAGAAGATTGCAGAGCTTGTTCACGATAAGCGCGTAGAGGGAATTTCCGACCTGCGTGACGAGTCCGACCGTGACGGTATGAGAATTGTAATCGAGCTTAAGACGGGCGCAAATGCGCAGATAGTATTAAACCAGCTGTTCAAGTATACCCAGCTTGAGGATTCGTTTGGCGTAATTATGCTTGCGCTTGTAAATCAG
>JAZUCQ010000010.1:0-6186 GCA_045639145.1 Clostridia bacterium
GGGCCACGCATGTCAGGAAGAAATCAAACTTATGATGGCTGTAACAAAGCCGCAATACTTTATTCCTGTTCACGGCGAGCAAAAGCATCTGCGAAAGAATTGCTTGGTTGCAAACGCCATGGGTATTGATGATGAGCATACTTTAATAGCTGAAAACGGAAACGTTATAGAGCTTTCAAAAGACTATATAAAGGTTGTTGATACCGTAACGGCGGGACGCGTTTTGGTTGACGGTCTCGGCGTCGGTGATGTAGGTAATATTGTTCTCCGTGACAGAAAGCATCTTGCAGAAGACGGAATTATCATTATTGTTCTTACAATCGACAAAAGCAGCGGTGACTGCATATCGGGGCCTGATGTAATTTCAAGAGGCTTTGTATATGTAAGAGAGTCCGAGGACCTTATGGAGGCAATACGGATTATTTCGGCAGATGTTGTGGAAAGATGTACCGAAGGCTCGTCTGTTAACTGGAATATAATTAAATCAAGAATTAAAACTGATGTCGGCAGCTTCCTCTATTCAAAAACAAAGCGCCGTCCGATGATACTCCCCATAATTATGGAGGTATAAAAATAGGCTCCCTGAAATGGGAGCCTTTAACTTTTATCTTTCTTTTAAATCCACATAATCGCGTCTTGGCAGAATTGCCTTGTAGGCAGGACGGATAATTTTTCCGTTGTTTACAAGCTCCTCTATTCGATGAGCGCTCCAGCCTGCAATTCTTGCAATAGCAAATATCGGTGTATAAAGCTCTCTCGGCAGCTCAAGCATCTCATACACAAACCCGCTGTAAAAATCTACATTTGCACTTACACCCTTGTATATTCTGCGTTTTTCCGAGATTACCTCAGGTGCAAGATGCTCGATTTTCTCATAGAGATTATATTCCGCCTCGCAGCCTTTAGCTGCTGCAAGCCTTTTTACAAACCCCTTGAATATATCCGCTCTCGGGTCTGACAGCGAATAAACAGCGTGACCCATTCCGTAGATAAGACCGCTCTTGTCGAATGTCTCGCCGTTGATGATTTTTCTAAGGTAATTCTTGATTTCCTCATTATCGTTCCAATCGGTGACATTGTTGCGGATATCCTCAAACATAAGCGCAACCTTGATATTTGCACCGCCGTGCCGTCCGCCTTTGAGAGAACCGAGTGCAGATGCAATAACCGAATATGTATCTGTACCTGACGATGTGACAACATGAGTTGTAAATGTAGAGTTGTTTCCTCCACCATGCTCAGCCTGAAGAACAAGTGCAAGGTCAAGGATTTTTGCCTCAAGGTCGGTATATTTGCCGTCACGCCGAAGCAACTGCAGAATATTCTCAGCCGTGCTTAAGTTTGCCTGAGGCTGATGAATAAACAGACTCTCGCCCTTGTAATAGTGATTATATGCCTGATAGCCATATACCGACAGTACGGGGAAAAGTGCTATAAGCTCAAGGCATTGCCGAAGTACATTCGGTATTGACAAATCGTTTGCTCTGTCATCATATGCATAAAGCGTCAGAACAGAGCGTGCAAGTGTGTTCATCATGTCAGAGCTTGGTGCTTTAAGTATTATATCCGTAACAAAGTTTACGGGCAGCGTTCTGTATTTGCCGATAATCTGCGAAAATTCTTCAAGCTGTGCTTTGCTTGGCAAATCCCCGAAGATAAGCAGATAGACAGTCTCTTCAAATCCAAATCTGCCCTCTGACAGAAATCCGTTTACCAAATTTTTTATATTATATCCTCGGTAATACAATTCGCCGTCGCACGGAAGCTCCGTTCCGTCATCCAAAAGACGGCTTGCATGTATCTCGGATATCTCGGTAAGACCTGTGACAACGCCTTTTCCGTTTATGTCACGAAGTCCTCTTTTTACATCATATTTTTCATAAAGCGCGGAATCTATTTTCCCGTTTTTGGTACAAAACTCAGACAAAGCCACAATATCAGGTGTGACCTCGGAAAGTCTTTTTCTCAAATTATCATCCCCTTCATTTTAAGTCTTAATCATATTTTAACACATCAGGGGATTATTCTCAACTGTTTCATTTAAAATTAATAATTTATTAATTTTTTGGTGCTTAAAAAGTCGCAAAATGTCTATAGAATAATGCATATAAGACCGCCGCTGCCCTCGTTGATAATTTTTTGGAGTGTTTCGCGTATTTTAAACCTTGCATCATCGGGCATACGGTAAAGCTTGTTGTGAAGTCCTTCGTTTACAAGCTCGTGCAATGACTTTCCGAATATATTCGACTGCCAAATCTGCTTCGGGTCGCTCTCAAACTCGTTCAAAAGATAATGAACAAGCTCCTCCGACTGTCTTTCTGTTCCGACAATAGGACTTACCTCTGTTTCGATATCCGCCCTTATCATATGTATTGACGGTGCACTTGCTTTGAGGCGTACGCCAAATCGGCTGCCCTGCTTTACTATCTCAGGTTCTTCAAGTGTCAGCTCGTCAATGCTCGGTGTAACTATTCCGTAGCCTACCTGAGTTACCTGCTCAAGCGCGGACGCTATCTTTTCGTACTTTTTCTTGATATCAGCCATTTCGGATAAAAGCGATAAAAGCTCGCATTTGTCTGAAATAGAAAATCCCGTTCTTGCCTCAAGTGTATCAAAGAACAGATTTTCGTCTGTGTTAATTTTGATTTCAACCGCACCGCGTCCCGGCAGAACGGACGAAACCTTAGCTGACTCAATAAAATCATATGCAAGCAATCTGTCAGGCACAGATATGACATCGGATATCTTTTCTGCATTGCCGAAGCATTCAAACACTGCATTGCTCATGTTTGTTTTGAGGTTATCGCCGTCATCGAGAGCAACAATCCATTCGGGCAGATAAAAGCTTACCTCGCAAATCGGGAACTCATACAGGATACTTTGCATAATATTATCTACATCTGTTTTTGAAAGCGTCATGCAGTTAAGGGGAATAACCTTAACACCGTATTTTTCTTCAAGCATCTGCTTGCAGGTAAGCGCTCTTTCAGAGGTCGGGTCTGTGGAGTTGAGAATTACAACAAACGGCTTGTTTATGGCTTTCAGCTCGGAGATTACCCGCTCCTCCGCCGCTGTGTAATCCGTTCTGCCAATCTCGCCTATGCTGCCGTCGGTTGTAACCACTATTCCAACGGTCGAATGCTCGGAAATAACCTTTTGTGTACCTATCTCTGCCGCTGTTTCAAACGGAATAGGGTCGCTCGACCACGGACTTACAACCATTCTGGGCATCTCGTCCTCAATGTGCCCGAGAGCACCGTTTACTATGTAGCCGACACAGTCAATCATTCTGACATTGAATGCAGCAGAGTCGCCAACCGAGATTTCCACCGCCTCGTTAGGAATAAACTTAGGCTCGGTTGTCATTATGGTTCTTCCTCCTGCACTTTGAGGAAGCTCGTCAAGTGCCCTTGCCCGTTTGTACTCGTTCTCGATATTCGGGAGCACAAGCAGCTCCATAAACCTTTTGATAAAAGTAGATTTACCCGTGCGGACAGGGCCGACAACCCCAATATATACATCACCCTGAGTCCGCTCTGCAATGTCATGATATACATTGTACTGAGTCATTAAAATTCCTCCATCTCTGTTTGTATGCGTATTTTTGTATATTCTATGTATAAATTTTAATTATTATGACAAGCAATCACGAAACAACATTTGTATCATCTTCTGTATCGCTCAGCATCTCATTAAAAATCTCTTCCTCGAGCTTTGCGTAGTCAATCGTATTTTCATCATCATAATTATTAAATTTACTTTTGCGCGCGCTATTATAATAATTTCTTTTGTTTTGTTTATTTTTGTTTTGTTTATATAATGGGACACCGCTTTGGGCACTGTCTTGGAAACTATCCTGGAAACTGTCTTGGACACTTATCTTATCAAACAATGCCTGAGAAATTATCTTATAGCTGGTCGCTTCCATTCCGTTGAACTTAAAATCAATTATTCCAAGCTCCTTTAAGACCTCTCTGTTTTTCTTTATTGAGGTCGAAGTCTGTCCCGAATATAACTCGAGCATTCTCCGCGACACCGTGAACCATTCCTTCCAGCCTGTTTTGTTGTCTATCGCAAGCAGTGCGTATCCGAGCGAAATCTGCCCTGCCGATAATCCCTCCATTGCCGCTCTTTCCGAAAATGCAATGATTTCCTTGAGGTAATTCATAATACCCCTCCTTTCTCCTGCATTTTATAAAAATGAGCCGTGCCATAGGGTGACATAAACGAAACAAAACCCTCCTCTGTCAAGAGAAGGGTTATATATTTAAAATCCGATTTCGCGTGCCAATGCTTTTAAGGTATCTGCACTTTTTTTGAGTCCTTTTATCTCTTCATCCGAAAAATCAATCTCAATAATCCTCTCCGCTCCTCCTGCTCCGACCACCGTCGGAACGGACAGACATACATCTGATATTCCGTATTCACCGTCAAACATGCTTGAGATAGTCAAAATTGAGTTCTCGTCGCCGACAATGCTTTCGACTATTCTCGTAACGGCGAGTGCGATTGCGTAGTAGGTAGCACCCTTTCTGTTGATAATTTCGTATGCTGCGTCCTTGGTCTTATGATAAAATTCCTCTCTGTACTCGCCGTGAGGGTCGCCGCAGTAATCCTCGACACTCATTCCTGCAATACTTGTAGCACTCCATGCAGCAACCTCCGAGTCACCATGCTCGCCTATTATATAGGTGTGAACATTTCTTGCATCGACATTTGCCTTTTTGCTTATCAGGTATTTAAGCCTTGATGTGTCAAGCACCGTTCCCGAGCCGAAAACATTATTTTTGGAAAATCCCGATATTTTGCATGTTATATAAGTCAAAATATCTACGGGATTTGTTACCACCTGTAAAATTGTATCATCGTGACAATATCTTAAAATATTATCTATTATATCCTTAAAGATTTCCGCATTTCTTTTAAGCAGGTCTGTGCGTTTTTCGCCTTCACGCTGGCTTGCACCTGCAGTTATTATAACCATATCGCTGCCTTTGATATCAGAATATGTTCCAGCAACAATCCTGACGGGACTTACAAAGCTGACACCGTGGTTCATATCCATAGCGTCACCCTCCGCCTTATCGCGGTTAATATCAATCAAAACAATCTCGGAAACAAGTCCGCTGAGCATAAGCGTGTATGCAGTGGTAGAACCGACATAGCCTGCACCCACTATTGTAATTTTGCCTTTAAACATTTATTTATCACCTCAAGTTATTTTGTTGTTTATTCTGCCTTTGAGATGAAAATTTATGCATGTAAAAAGAGACGGTTTCCCGTCTCTTTGAATTAGTTATTTTTATAAAATTCTCTGTAAGCCTTATATGTCATAAAGATATCAAACTTACTTGCAACCTCATAAGGAGAGTGCATCGAGAGGAGTGCAACACCTGCGTCGATTACATCCATATCAAGGTTTGCGACATACTGAGCAATCGTTCCGCCGCCGCCTGCATCGACCTTGCCAAGCTCGCCTATCTGCCACTTGACATCATTCTCGTTAAAGATTTTGCGCATCTTTGCAACAAGCTCCGCATTTGCATCACTTGCACCGCCCTTACCTCTTGAACCTGTGTACTTGGTAAGAAGAATACCGCCGCCGAAAATCGGGCAGTTGTTCTTTTCAACTACCTCGGGATAGTTCGGGTCAAATGCCACGCCGACATCTGCCGACAGGCAAGTTGAGTTGCTGAGAGTATCGCGAAGCACTATATCATTATAGTTGTTATGGGTGAGATAACAGATTTTTGCCATTACATTTTCAAAGTAACGCGACTGCATTCCCGTAGAGCCCATAGAGCCGACCTCTTCCTTGTCAACCAAAAGGCAAACGGCTGTCTTTGCAGGTTTTTTAATATCAAGCAATGCTCTAAGTGCAGTATATGCACAAACTCTGTCATCCTGACCGTAGCCGCCTATCATACTGCGGTCAAGTCCGATATCGCGCGCATTGAACGCAGGTACAACCTCAATCTCACTGCTGAGCAGGTCTTCCTCGCAGATATCGTACTTCTCGTTGAGTATCTTCAGGATATTAAGCTTGATGCCTTCTTTTACATTCTCGTCATCACAGCCTATGTTACCGAGAAGAACATTTAAACTCTCGCCCGGGATTGCCTCTGTCATCTTCTTGGTCATCTGTGCGGTTGCAAGGTGCGGAAGCAAATCTGTAATACAGAATAC
>JAZUCQ010000011.1:0-4032 GCA_045639145.1 Clostridia bacterium
CGTACAATCCCACACCGCAGGCAAGTCCTGCCGCAATGTCAAAGAATATATAGCCTATGTCCTTGGGGTCGCCCGGTGCACTTCTGAAGCGTATAATCGACAGCGTTCCTGCCAGGCTGAATGCACGCGCTATGTTGCTGCCTATAAATAAAATTATAACCGAAAGTATAATCGGCAGCATCACAAGCGTAATTGCAAAACTGCGCTGAAAATCCTCCTCCGCCTGCGTTTTGCAGTATGTGAACGCTATTATTGCACCGAGTATAATCGCCGCCAGCATTGTTATAACGGCAGATGCAACAGTTATATTTTCAGATGTAACTGCCAAGATATTGTTAAATAAATTATCCATTTTTTCACCTCATATCGCTTCTTGTATCATTTGAGGCAGTTTTGCCTCTCTCTTTTTAAATTCTGTGCCGTACTTGGAAAAGCTGTTTCTTTTGATATCAAACTCGGTCAGCATATGTGTAAGCCAGAGCGGCTTTGAAAGTGAGGTTTTTATCTCCATCAAATACACATCATCCTCCAAAAGCTTGTCACCGTAGTCCCCATTCTCAAGTCTGAGGTCAAATCTTCGCGTGCGGATATTCATATCAAACGAAATTCTAAGGTCGTGGTTATCCTTCTCAAAATACGCTATTCTGTCATACGCGAGATAAAGCTTCGGCTTTAGCTTGTAGCACTTCAAAAAGTATGTAAGCTCCTTGAGCACCTGTCCGTTCATGTACTCCTTAACCTCAGGAGCGTCACCCGTTGCGGCAAATTCGTATGCCTCATCAAGTCTCAGCTTCGTACGCCTTTTGTTGACTATCCCTCTGTACTTCTTTTTTATTTCAAGAAAGACCTTGGTTTCCACATTTGGAATACCATAGGCTCTGAGCCTGAGCTTCTCCTTATACCCCGGTTTTGAAAGTGAGGTTCTTATCAAATAATCATCATCTGTGTCGTAGTAAATATTTGATATGGTGTAGGGTTTTCGCCCCTCGTTATGCGAATCCGGCTGCATATGTTCCTCAATAATCGGAACAATCTTTTCAAAGGTTTCACGGTTTAGCATATACTTATGCTCATATCTGTTAAATACCTCTATCGCCACAAAATCACCTCCTGTTTACATACAGTATAAAGTACCAATATTAAAATAAAATTAAAATTCAAATTTTTTATGACACCCAACGGCACGCCAATCTGCCTTATAGTAAATGTGTGACGGAAAGGAGGTATTTTTATGAACGAGCATGAGCTTGCAGAGAGAGTTACGGCTGCCGAACAATCTGTAAAATCAGCGCATCACCGCATTGACGAGCTTGCAGAGAGCAACAAAACTCTGACAGAGATAGTTGTCGAGATGAAGTATATGCGGCGTGACTTGAATGAACTCATAGAGCGTATGAGCAATGTTGAAGCACGCCCCGTACGGAAATTTGACCACATTGTAAATGCATTGCTTACAGCACTTATCGCAGCCGCGGTAAGCTTATTCGTAAAATAATCTTGAATTTTACGGAAAGGTTTTTAATATACTTAAGAAAGGAGACAAATTTTATGAAGATAACAGCAGGTACAATCGCAAGAACCATTACCCTTGCACTTGCTCTGATAAATCAAGCATTGGCAATTCTGGGCAGGGAGGCTCTTCCCTTTGCCGAGGATAATATATATCAGCTGACAAGCTTAGTCTTTACATTTGCATCGTCTGCCGCTGCCTGGTGGAAAAATAACAGCTTTACAAAAGCGGCTGTTGCAGCAGATGATGTTTTGTCGGAGCTTAAAAATCATTAAACAGAAAGGAAGATGACAGAAAAATGAGAATTGGCATTAACTGCGGACACACAATCAGCGGAAGTGTCGGCAGCGGTGCGGTTGGGTTTCTGACCGAAAGCATCGAGACAAGGGCTGTCGGATACAGCCTGATGGAGCTGCTCAGAGAGCAGGGGCACACGGTTGTTGACTGCACAAATAACAGTGCCGCATCGGTTGCGGCGGATTTGAAGAAAATCTGTGCTCTCGCAAACGCTCAGCCGCTTGATATGTTTTTATCAATTCATTTTAACGCAGGCGGAGGTCAGGGCTGCGAGGTTTATACATACGGAAGAGGAGATGTTGCATCGGCAGGCAAAATCAAATCGGCACTCTACTCGCTCGGGTTTCGGGACAGAGGTTTAAAAGACGGTTCAAATCTGTATGTCATAAAAAACACAAAAGCACCTGCCGCACTTGTCGAGGTTTGCTTTGTGGACAACAAGGCAGATGCAGAGCTTTACAATCGGCTCGGTGCAGACACAATCGCCGCAGCTATGGCAGAGGCTATAACGGGCGTATCGCCTGATTTAAACAAGGAGGAGTTATCAATGTCACAGTATGAGGAATTAAAAAATGAAATAAGCGAGCTTACCGAAACGGTAAGACTTTTGACTGCTGAAGTTTATGAGGCAACACATCCGATGATATACAACTATATCGACGCTAATATGCCCGATTGGGCAAGACCGACAATTCAAAAGCTGGTTACAAACGGAATTTTAATTGGCGACGAAAACGGTCTTAATCTGACCGAGGATATGCTTCGCATTTTGGTAATCAATGACCGTGCAGGATTGTATGATTAAAGGGGTTGTTACTTTCGCTCGTGCGAAAGTAACCAAAGCACGGTCGGGGACACCCCGACACCCCAATCCACATACAAAAGGCTCCGCTTCCGCGGAGCCTTAATCTTATACATTAAACTTATCGTGGATAACCTGAACGGCTCTTTCTGCCTTTTCCTGATTGATAAGAACAGAAACCTTAATCTCAGAAGTTGCAATCATATGGATGTTAATGCTTGCATCAAAGAGTGCTTCAAACATCTTAGCCGCAACACCGGGATTGTTAACCATGCCTGCACCTACGATTGAAACCTTGCTCAAATCATCACGGTGGTTAACCTCCTGATATGCGATGGTTCCTCTCAGTCCCTCAAGAGTATCAAGAGTCTTCTGAAGGTTTGACTTGTTAACCGTGAAGGCGATATCCTTTGTGCCTTCTCTTCCGATTGACTGAAGAATCATATCAACATTTATACCCTCTTTAGCAAGTGTAGAGAATACTCTAAAAGCAATTCCGGGTGTATCCTCAACGCCGATTACAGCAACTCTTGCAACATCATTATCGCGTGCAACGCCTCTTATTAACATTTTTTCCATATTAGTTACCTCCTTAACAACGGTTCCGTCTACCTTTTCAAAGCTTGACTTTACCTCAAGCTTTACATTATACTTTTTAGCCATCTCAACCGAGCGGTTGTGAAGAACATTTGCACCCAGACTCGCAAGCTCAAGCATCTCGTCATATGTGATTTCTGTAAGCTTTCTTGCATCGGGGACAATTCTCGGATCTGCTGTATATACACCGTCAACATCTGTGTAAATCTCACACTTGTCAGCATTAAGAGCCGCCGCAAGTGCAACTGCAGATGTATCACTTCCGCCTCTGCCGAGTGTTGTAATATCATCATACTTGTTAAGTCCCTGGAAGCCTGCAACAACAACTATATTCTTGCGGTCAAGCTCCGCGTGTACTCTCTCGGTGTCAATTCTGTCAATTCTCGCATTGCTCGGTGTTGCATTTGTCTGAAAACCTGCCTGCCAACCCGTCAAAGATACTACGGGATGATGAAGCTTTTCAATCGCCATTGCAAGCAGAGCAATCGAAATCTGCTCACCCGAGGAGAGAAGCATATCCATCTCACGCTTTGAGGCGTTAGGATTTATCTCTACTGCCTTTTCAATCAAATCATCTGTTGTGTCGCCCTGTGCCGATACGACAACCACGACCTGATTGCCTGCTCTCGCAGTTTCCACAACACGGCTTGCAACATTATTTACCTTTGTTGCATCTGCAACCGAGCTTCCGCCAAACTTCTGCACAATAAGTCCCATTTTTATTCCTCCATATCTTTACAAACAAACAGCCGCTCCGACATTGTCGGCATTTAATATATGCAACTGCCAGTTATTCATTTTATTATTTAAAAATCCCTGCATGCTT
>JAZUCQ010000012.1:0-3490 GCA_045639145.1 Clostridia bacterium
TACAAGCAGGAAATCGCCCCCGAACAGCAAGAGGTTCTCTCTGCCGGCGGACTTTATATTATAGGTACGGAGCGGCACGAGAGCAGACGAATTGACAATCAGCTCAGAGGCCGAAGCGGCAGACAGGGTGATGTCGGCAAATCGAGATTTTATCTCTCACTTGAGGATGACCTTATGCGTCTTTTTGCTCCCGAGAGAATAAATCGTGTTATGGAAACCTTCGGTATGGAGGACAGCGAGGCTATCGAGAGCAAGATGCTGACAGGTGCAATCGAGACAGCACAACAGCGTGTTGAGGGCAGAAACTTTGATATCAGACGGCATGTTCTCCAGTATGATGATGTAAACAATCAGCAGAGAGAGATGATTTATGAGCAGAGAAACCGTGTTCTTAACGGGGAGGATATGCGAAGTTTTGTCTTAAAAATGGCAGCCGATACGGTTGAAAATATAATCGCAAGATATTCCGCAAACGAGATATCCGATGATTGGGATTGGAATGCCTTAAAGGAACATGTTTTCGCTGTATTCGGGGAGCTTGACAAAGATGTGTTCGATATTACCGAGCATGAGATGGACCATTTGACACAGGATAGCTTAAAGGAGCGTATTTTAGAGTTCGTGAACGCTAAATACTGTGTCAAGGAAGCTGAGTTTGGTGATGCAATGCGTGATGTTGAGCGTGTCCTTATGCTTCGTGTGGTTGACAGAAAGTGGATGGATCATATTGACAGCATGGAACAGCTCAGACAAGGTATAAATCTTCGTGCATATGCTCAAAGAGACCCCGTTGTAGAATATAAGTTTGAGGCAATGGATATGTTTGAAGAGATGATTGAGTCTATCAAAGAGGAGACAGTTAAATACCTCTTCCATGTTGTTCCTCAGACAAGAATTGTGAGAGAGCAGGTTGCAAAGCCGGTTGCAGAAAACTTCGGCGGTGACGGAACGGTTGCGAAAAAGCCGGTGCGCAGGGTTGTAAAGGTCGGCAGAAATGACCCGTGTCCCTGCGGCAGCGGAAAGAAATATAAGAACTGCTGCATTGATAAGGAAAACTAATCTTAAAGGATGTGATAATGTGATAGCTTTTGATGAATTCAAGCAAGGCCTTGACGGAATGGAGAAAGATATAACAGATTTGAGGGATTCACTTTAGCATAGAAAAGACCGAGTCTGAGCTTTCAGAATACGAGGCACAGAGTATGGCTCCTGACTTCTATAATGATATGGAGGCGGCAGGAAAGCTTATGCAGAAGATAAAAGGTCTTCGTGATAAGCTGTCCCGTTATGCAGAGCTTAAAAGCTTGTGGGAGGATTTATCTACTCTTGTAGAGCTTGCAATCGAGGAGGGGGACGAGAGTGTCCTCTCAGAGGTTAAGAGTGGCTACAAAACCTTGTGCGAAAGCCTCGAGAATATGAAGCTTGAGACTATGCTCTCGGGCAGGTATGACAAGAATAACGCTATTGTCACTCTTCATGCAGGTGCAGGCGGAACAGAGGCACAGGATTGGTGTGAGATGCTCTACCGCATGTATACCCATTGGGCAGAGAGAAAGGGCTTCAAGGTAGAAACACTTGACTTCTTAGACGGCGAGGAAGCAGGACTTAAAAGTATTACCTTTTTGATAGAGGGACTAAATGCTTACGGTTATGCCAAAGCAGAAAAGGGCGTTCACAGACTTGTTCGTATTTCTCCGTTTGACTCTGCCGCAAGAAGACATACATCATTTGCATCAGCAGAGGTTATGCCTGAGATTGAGGATGATATTGATGTGCAGATAAATCCCGATGATTTGAAGGTAGACACCTACCGTTCAAGCGGAGCGGGCGGACAGCACATCAACAAAACTGAATCGGCAATCAGAATTACTCATATACCGACAGGTGTAGTTGTCACATGTCAGAACGAGCGTTCACAGCATAAAAATCGTGAGACTGCGATGAAGATGCTCAAATCCAAGCTTATAGAGATTGCAGAGCGTGAACAGAAAGAAAAAATTGACGACTTAAAGGGTGTTCAGCTTGAAATCGGATGGGGAAGCCAGATACGCTCGTATGTTTTTCATCCATATACAATGGTTAAAGACCACAGAACAAACTTTGAGGTAGGAAATATAGGAGCCGTAATGGATGGAGATATTGATGGCTTTATCAATGCCTATTTAATCGCAAAATCAAGAGGAGAATTATAATGTTTGAAAAACTATCTTTTATAGAACAACAGTACGAAGACCTCGCACAAAAAATAAGCGACCCTGAGGTTATTGCCGACCAGGAGACATGGCGCAAGCTTTGTAAGGAACATTCCGACATGTCGCCAATCGTTGAAAAATACCGCGAGTATAAGCAGAACAAAACCACTATTGAAGACGCAACCTTGATGATGGATGACCCCGATACCGATAAGGATTTTAAGGAAATGCTTGTTGCCGAGATGAAAGAGGCAAAGGAGAATATTGCTCGCATAGAGGAGGAACTTAAAATTTTACTTCTTCCCAAGGACCCCAACGATGACAAGAATGTTATCGTGGAAATCCGCGGCGGTGCAGGCGGTGACGAGGCGGCTCTTTTTGCAGGCGACCTTTTCCGTATGTATTCTATGTATGCAGATTCCAAGCGTTGGAAAACAGAGGTGTTAAACTTAAGCGAAATCGGTATCGGCGGAATAAAGGAAGTTACCTTTATGATTGAGGGCGAGGGTGCATACAGCAGACTTAAGTTTGAGAGCGGTGTTCACCGCGTTCAGCGTGTGCCTGAGACCGAGTCAAGCGGCAGAATACACACCTCAACCGTAACGGTTGCAGTTCTTCCCGAGGTTGACGATGTAGAGGTTGAGATTAATCCCGAGGACTTGCAGATAGATACCTACCGTTCAAGCGGTGCAGGCGGACAGCATGTCAACAAGACAGAGTCGGCAATCAGAATTACACATATTCCGACAGGTGTTGTTGTAGCGTGCCAGGATGAGCGTTCACAGCATAAAAACCGTGAGGCAGCTATGAAGATGCTGCGTTCACGCCTTTATGATATGATGGAGCAGGAGCGTAATGCCTCTATCGCAGCCGACCGTAAAAGTCAGGTCGGAACGGGTGACAGAAGCGAGAGAATAAGAACATATAACTTCCCTCAGGGAAGACTTACCGACCACCGTATCGGACTTACTCTTTACAGATTAGAGCAGATTATGAATGGTGATATTGACGAGATTATAGACGCACTTATCACAACCGACCAGAGCGAAAAGCTTAAGGCTCAGGCGGAGGAACTGTAATAAATAAATTCGGGGTGTAGGTTTATGGATACAAAAATACTTACAACCGCTGATGAAGATTTGAAAATTGCCGCCGATATATTAAAAAAAGGCGGCAATGTGATTTTCCCGACAGAAACAGTATACGGACTAGGCGCAGATGCAACAAATTCATCAGCAGTAAATAATATTTTTAAGGCAAAGGGCAGACCGTCTGACAATCCGCTTATTGTTCATATA
>JAZUCQ010000013.1:0-22287 GCA_045639145.1 Clostridia bacterium
ATTTCAAAAACAGCCTAAAACTCGTGGTTTTCCGTGCTTTTTTCTTGGCGTTCGAGAATAAAATGGCAACTTTCATTTAGATTTTTACAAAAATAATGAAACCCCGATTGCATTACAATCGGGGTTTCTTACGCTGAATTAAATTAGTCAAGGAAGTAAATCTTAACAGCGCGTCTTCCGAAGCTGTAACATGTACTTCTTGACGGGTAGAACAAGTCTACCTTGTTTCCTTTGATTGCACCGCCGCAATCACCTGCAATAGCATATCCGTATACGAATTGACCGTCAACGGATTCTATATACATTTTTGTTCCATATGGAATAACCCTGGGGTCAACTGCAACCACGCCGTATACAAGCGGCATACCTGTTGATGTCTGACCTGCCCACGGACCGTTGTCTGCGGGAGATGCATCATATGCTGTTGCAGTAAACACCTCTACTCTGCTATAATTAACCGGTGCACTTGCCGGAATTACACCAAGCTCCCACTCGCTGCCGGGACCGTATTCTACAATCTCCTCAACGGGGTTTGAAAGGATTTCGTCTCTAATAAGAGTTCTTGAAACCTCTGCACCGTCCTTATAGCTGATTTCGTACACATATTCGTTTACACCGTTTTGTCCCGCCTGAACAACTACACGCTCACCGGGAGCAAGAGCAGCATTCTCAACCTCTATGGTTGAATATGCAACCTCCTCCTGCACAGTTACATTATGTGTATCATATGCAATAACTGTGATGTTTGCGCCCTCTGACACTATCGAACCGAGAGTCGGTGTAACGAAGTCATCTCCGTCTACAACAATACCCTGCTCCGAAAGTACATCAGCAACGCTCATTCCTGTTGTCAGATACGATTTGGTCTCACCCATGTAAGTGATGTTAACCGACATCGCTCTGCTTATGCTTATGACCGCATCGCCGCCTACCTCATCGGTAAGTGCATAATTCACCCGGTCACCCTCGTTCAAAATAATACCCTGCTTTGAAAGAATCTTTCCTACATTGGTATCAGTAGTTCTGATCTGAACGGGAGCACCATCCGAATCGGTAATTGTAACAACATTGGGAGCAGCATATGCAAGTCCGTTAAAGGTTGTTGCTGCAAATGTCGCTGCAAGAAGGAGAGCAACTTTCTTGTTTGTTCTCTTTACCGAAGCTGACAGTTTGCCTTTCAGTCTTTCTAACATTAAATCACCTCGTAATATTTTTACAGCATCATTTTCTCTGCTCAACGCAAAATTGGAAAATAATGGTTCAGCGTACTACACTGTCATTATATCGGGATTTTATTAAACCGTCAAATTTTCAAAATTTGCTCACCGCTATTTATCCAAAAATATTTTGAATAAAACGAATTTGCAGACGCAAAATCAGTATAAATCTCTGTTTTTCTTTAATTTTTACCCCAAAACCTCCTAATTGGAATTTTTTTACAATAATTTTGGTTATTGTGCTTAACTAAAATATCTGTTATACTGTTTTTAAATTAAAATCGGCTTGAAAATCAGCTGTAAGATTTTTACATTTCAAAATGTTAATTTTAGCTTTTCCCCACTTTTCTTGGGGGTTTGCCACGAAATTTGGACAAGCTGTTTTTCCATGGAATTTGCATTTGTTAAATTTGCACAAACCAAGCTCGGTTTTTTATATAATAGTGTCAATTTTTGAGTTTTGGAGGAATTTGGAATGATTTCTGATTTGATTTTTCCGCATGAGCGTGTTGACGATTTACAGCTCGACGGACTTAAAATAATTCAAAATCCGGATTGGTTTTGCTTTGGAACCGATGCTGTGCTTTTGGCGAACTATGCTGCTTCGAGCATAAAAAAAGGAGCAAAGATTTTGGATCTTTGCAGCGGAAACGGCATAATTCCTATTCTGCTTTCAAGCAAGAGTGCTGCGGCAAAGATATATGGTCTTGAAATTCAGGAATGTGTTGCAGAGATGGCAAAACGCTCTGTGAAGCTGAATAATCTTGAAGAAAAAATTGAGATGATTTGCGGTGATTTGAAGCAATCCGAAGAGTATTTCGGCAGGAGTTTCTTCAATAATATTATATGCAATCCTCCGTACAAGGAAACAGGCGGCGGAATAATCAATAGATATGACCCCTGTGCCATTGCAAGACACGAGATATTGTGTTCTCTTGAAGATATAGTACGCGTTTCTTCTATTATATTAGAGCCGTACGGAAAGCTGACAATGATACACCGACCCGAGCGGCTCTGTGACATAATCTGTCTTATGCGCAAATACAAGATAGAGCCAAAGCGGCTGAGATTTGTTCACCCCATGCCCGAAAAAACCGCAACCATGATATTGATTGAAGGTTCTTACTGCGGCAAACCAAAGCTATTCTTAGATCCGCCGCTTTATGTTTACAAGGAGCCGAACATATATTCGGATGAAATTCTACATATATATAATAGAAAGAAGGCAGATCAATGAGCGGAAAACTTTATCTTTGTCCCACTCCCATAGGCAATCTTGGGGATATAACTCTGCGTACCTTAGATATCTTAAAGAGCGTTGATTTAATCGCCGCAGAAGATACAAGAGTCAGCGCAAAGCTTCTTAATCACTTTGAAATAAAAGCACCTACTACCAGCTATTACGAACACAACAAAAGGGAAAAGGGCAGTTATCTTATCGAAAAACTATTGTCGGGTCTGAATGTTGCTGTAATAACAGACGCAGGTATGCCGGGAATTTCCGACCCGGGAGAGGATTTAGTAAAGCTTTGCATAGAAAATAATATCGAGGTCGAGGCACTTCCCGGTCCGTGCGCCTTTGCAACAGCTCTTGTTGCGTCGGGACTTCCCACGGGCAGATTTTCCTTTGAGGGTTTTTTGACCGTCAATAAAAAAAATCGTCTTTCCCACCTGGAAGCTATAAAAACAGACGAGAGAACCTTGATATTCTACGAAGCCCCCCACAAGCTGATTGCTACTTTGCGTGATATGCTGGCTACATTTGGCAATCGAAGAATTGTTCTCGCCCGCGAAATAACAAAGAAGTTCGAGGAATACCGACGCACCACTCTGCAGGATGCCCTGGTATATTATGAAGAAACTCAGCCAAAGGGTGAGTTTGTACTAATAATAGAGGGTGCTGATACAGAAGAGATAAAAGCAGAGTATTTAAACTCTCTGCCATCCGCCGAAGAGCTTTTAAGAAAATATTCCGCAGAGGGAATGCGGGCAAAGGAGCTTACCCGCCGTGTTGCAGACGAGTTAAAGCAACCGAGGCGTGATATTTACGATTTATACCTTAAAATAAAGGAAACTCTTTAAGCCTTGTCATATTAACCCTTGCTGTATCATATACTTTATCAAAGCATAAATGATACGAAAAGCGAGGTATACAGTATGTCCTTCATATTGAATAAAGAAAAAGTACAAACAGGAGATGTAATCTGCCAAAAGTACAGCCAGACTATGGTTGAATGTGATGTAATCGTACCAGATATAAAGCCTGATATTTCAAAAATATTAGAAGTCAGCGGTTACATAACTGTTTCCGAAAAGGTTATCCGCTCGGGCAAGGTATATCTGCAAGGCTGTGTTAATATGACCGTCCTTTACGCACCCGAAGGTGATGTTATCAGCAAGGTTGCAAGCCTTTCCGCATCCCGTGAATTCAACCACACGATTGACACAGGCGGAGCCGACAGTGCTGCAAACCTTTCTGTTGAGGTAGAGCCCGAAAGCTTTAATTATTCGCTTATAAACAGCCGAAAGGTCAGCCTCAGATGCATGGCAGGTATAAGCATAAAGCTCACCCGTGTTGCCGAGCTTGAAATTCCTGTCAGCATTACGGGTGACGGGATATGTGTCAATACTACACCACTCAGGCTCTGTAATACCACCGTAAATTCGGAAAATCGACTTGTTCTGTGTGAGCAGCTTGAGATGCCCTCGGGCAAGCCTACTATCGGCGAAATCTTAAAAACAACTGTATTTCCGCAATCGCTTGAATTTTCATTCAGCGAAAACCAAGCCACCGCACACGGTGAAGTCAAAATCTGCAATTTATACACCTCTGCCGACGATGGCAGCGTACAGTTTGCCGAGCACACAATTCCATTCAGGGAAACACTCGATGTTGAGGGTGCGGAAGAGGATATGGAGGGCGAAATCGAATACTCTGTCTCAGATATGTACTGCGAGGTTCGCGATGACTCGGACGGGGAGGCAAGAATTATCGGTATTGAGCTTGGTTTGTACGCCGCGATAAGAGGTCTTTCAATCAGAGAATTTAATATGATATGCGACGCTTATTACCCTGACGGCGAAACCGAGATTTCATCTGAGCAAAAAACGGTGGAACAGCTGATAGACAACTCCACGGCACAGCTTACTCACAAGGCATCCCTGAATGTCCCCGAAATTTTACCTGATATAAAACAGGTTTGTGATATATCTGCCGCTGCCTCGGTAGAACGGATTACGGTTGACAATGGCGAAATCACCGTCTTTGGCAAGCTTCTCTGCAATGTTTTGTATACTGCCGATGATGAAATGATGCCGCTTGCAGCATTCTCTGATGCATCTGAGTTTTCACACTCGTTTGCAGTTCCCGATTGCACAGACAGCACAATCTGCGATGCCAAAATCTTTACCGAGCATATAAGCTATACCTTAAACGGCGGCGGCGGAATTGACCTGCGTGCAGTTCTTGGATTGAGCCTTCGTTCTTATAAAACAGAGGTTATCAACCCGATTTCAGATATTTCTGTATCAGAGGAATGCGAAAATCACCCCAAGCCGTACATAACAATATACTTTGTAAAAAGCGGTGACACCCTGTGGAATATTGCAAAAAGATATAAAACAACAGTTGAGGCACTTAAAGAATGTAACAACCTTAGCAGTGACAACCTGCAAATAGGACAGCAGATAAGGATTTGCAGATAAAATAAATATTACATATAAAACGCGGGACGGTTTATAACCGTTCCGCGTTTGTCATTTCATAACGAATAATTCCCTCGTATGTGTTACTGTATTGCTCGAACAAATCAAGGCCTTGTTCATCAAGCATTGCCGTAAGCTCTTTGCTGATTTGAGCTACACAAAAAACAGCATTTCTGTATTCATCAACAGTCATACTTGCTACCTCCCTATTTAATTTTTATTAATAAAAAAGGTGCGGGATCCACGCAGGAGTCACGCACCTGAAAAATGCGTTTCTCCTTAATATTTTTTGCGAAAATACCCAAAGCTAATATGACCAATGCATACGCCAACGGAAACAAAGGAGTACGCATTTTTACCGGAAGGTAAAAATGCCCCGTTAGCATATTAATATTAGTTTGAGTATTTTCGCAATATTATATTAACATATATTTACAAATTATGCAAGGGGTAATTTTTGTAATATTTTGACATTTTCACATATTTTTTACGAACTGTTGTTATAAACAGTTACGCACCAACCGTTTGCGGCGGGAGCAAGCCCCCGCCCTACGGTTTTCCCAATCCGTGTAGGGAATGGCATAGCCTTCTCCTCAAGGGAAAACCTGAATATTCCGCAAAACGAACCGTCGAGACGCCGGTCCCTACAATTAGGATATTGTTTTTGTGCAAACGAAAGTGCCAACCCCTTAAACGGCAGTTTTATATAGTCTCTCCACAAACAGAAATGGCGAGCCGATGGCTCGCCATTTTTATTTTACTTTATAAGTCCTGTTATTATATCAATCAAGTTAAACTTTACTACTATTCCTACAAATACTATAGAAACCATACTCAAAAGCTTTATCAGTATATTTACCGAAGGACCTGCTGTATCCTTAAAGGGGTCACCCACAGTATCTCCGACAACTGCCGCCTTGTGGTTCTCTGACCCCTTACCGCCGAAGTTGCCTGCCTCGATATACTTCTTTGCATTATCCCATGCACCGCCCGAGTTTGCCATCATTATCGCAATCGCAAATCCCGATACAAGTGCACCTGCAAGCATACCGACAACACCGTTAACACCAAGAATTAAGCCAACTACAATAGGTGCAACAATTCCGAGTGCCGCAGGAACTATCATCTCATGAAGTGATGAACGGGTACATATATCAACGCATGTCTCGTAATCAGCCTCTGCTGTACCTTGCATAAGTCCCTTTATTTCCTTAAACTGACGGCGAACCTCAACAACTATCTTCTGAGCCGCTCTTCCCACCGCCTGCATTGTAAATGCACTGAACAAGAAGGGGAGCATTGCACCGATAAACAATCCGATAAGAACAGGGGTATTTGTCAGAGCCAAATCAAGTGTTCCGCCCATCTGTTCAACCTTATCCGTATATGAAACGATAAGTGCAAGAGCAGTAAGTGCCGCAGAACCGATAGCGAAACCCTTACCTGTAGCCGCAGTAGTATTACCCAAAGAATCGAGAGCGTCTGTACGCTCGCGCACGGATGAATCAAGACCTGCCATCTCCGCGATACCGCCTGCATTATCCGCAACGGGACCATATGCGTCAGTTGCAAGAGTAATGCCAAGTGTCGAGAGCATACCTACCGCAGAAATACCTATTCCGTAAAGACCAAGCTCAAAGCTGCTTGCTCCGCCCGATACGAAATAGCTTACAAGAACTGATATTGCAATAATAACCACAGGAATTGCAGTTGAGTTCATGCCAAGCGCAAGACCGTCGATTATTATTGTAGCACTTCCTGTCTCGGAAGAGCCTGAAAGCTTACGGGTAGGCTTGTATGAATCCGAGGTATAATATTCGGTAAAGAAACCGATTAAAACGCCTGCCAAAAGACCCGAAATAACTGCCCAGAAAACGCCCGTATGTTCAGGAAGCAGAATATAAATAAGTGCTGCCGAACCGATTGCCGAGAGTATCGAGCTTATATATGTTCCGCGTCTGAGCGAACCGAGCAGACTCTTCTGGCTTGCGCCCTCTTTTGTGCTTACAAAGAATGTTCCGATAATTGACGCAACAATACCTATTGCCGCAATTAGCATGGGTATGATAACACCTGTCATTCCAAGTCCTGCCGCAGCCGCAAGCGCACCTGCCGAAATTACAGAGCCGACATAAGACTCATACAGGTCGGCACCCATACCTGCAACATCGCCTACATTATCACCTACATTATCAGCAATAACAGCGGGGTTACGGGGGTCATCCTCAGGTATGCCTGCTTCAACCTTACCCACAAGGTCAGCACCGACATCGGCCGCCTTTGTGAAAATACCTCCGCCTACTCTGGCAAAAAGCGCCATTGAGCTTGCGCCCATACCAAAGGTCAGCATTGCACTTGTAATCTCGGTGGGATTATTTCCCATAACAGCATTTAATATCAAAAACCATAGGCTTATATCCAAAAGACCGAGACCTACAACAGTAAGTCCCATAACAGTTCCGCTTGAAAATGCAATCTTTAATCCCTTATTAAGACCTTCCATTGCACCGTTTGCTGTTCTGCTGTTAGCGTAGGTTGCAATCTTCATTCCAACAAAACCCGAAAGTGCCGAGAAAAAGCCTCCGCTCACAAATGCGAACGGAACAAACGGCGACAGTACCCCAAAGAATGCCATCACTATAAGTATGACGAGCATCACAATAAAGAATATTGATACTGTCTTATACTGTCTTTTAAGATACGTCATTGCGCCCTTGCGGATTTTTGCCGCAATTCCTGCCATCTGCTCGCTGCCTTCGGGGCACTTCTTTACAGCGTAAAACTTATACACCGCAAAGACAAGTCCAATTATAGCTGCAATAAGAACGCATATCGGAGCTATTGTCACAAAATCTGTCATTTTTATCTTCCTCCCTGTTTTATTATCCATATTATACCCAAATATCGGTATCCATATAGATTTTCTGTGTTATAATTATACTTCCATATAATTCCTGTGTCAAGAGAAATTTGTGTTACAAAAATTTATTGGGATTGACGAATCGGTAAAAAATAGGTATAATTAGGTATACTATTGTTAAAATCACGGCGAAGAGGTGATACTGTTGACCTTTTACAACTTTTTATCTACAATACTCAGCTATGTTTTTACGGTTATAATATACCTTTTTATCTTTTCTGTTATTCGGCTTATATATCTTGATGTAAAGAAGATGAGCCGCTTTGAGGATAACAGCGCAAACGATGCCGAGTGTGCAAGCTTAAAGCCTGTCAAATCAAAGGTACCCGTAGCATCCAAGCTGAAAAACCGTTATACGATTTACGAATCGGCGGTTATCGGCCGTTCTGCCTCATGCGATATTACCATCAAAGAGGAATTTATCTCGGCAAAGCATGTGCAGATATGGTACGAGGACGGAGAATGGTATCTTCAGGACCTTGGCAGCCGAAACGGAACCGCTGTCAACGGTCAGCGAATACGCAATACGGTTATCTTAGACCCTGAGGATGTAATTTCTCTCGGCGGACTTAACTTTGTATTTGAGCTGTAAGCTTGTGGGAGATTGATACTATGTCAAAACTCAAAGGACAAAATTACAGAACGCCTGCCTTTCTCTTAATCCTGATGAACTTTTTCGGGTTCGGGCTTCTGTTTTTTGCAAACAACTTTAATATGAATATAACCTATGTGGGGCTTGGAATTCTGGGGCTCTTTGTTGTGATGTATACAGCCATTGTTCTGTGCAGAATGGGTGATAAATTTGTCCTGCCCATGGCATGCATGTTAATTACAATCGGAATTCTGCTCCTCTGCCGTATAGATATAGACTACGGAATACGCCAGATTGCGTGGGTTGCAATCGGGGGTTGTGTTTTCTTTGCGGCTTATACGATATATTACAACATAAAATTCTGGGACAAGATATGGTTCTTGTACTTTATAGGCGGAACAGTTCTGTTTTTGGCAACCCTTACAATCGGTAAGACAGTAAACGGTTCTAAAAACTGGATTGAAATCGGCAGCTTTGCCTTTCAGCCGTCAGAGCTTACAAAAATTATGTTTATAATGCTTCTGTCCTGCTATTTTTCAAAATCGTGGACAAAACCCGTATTCAATCTGCCGCCCAAGCTTATCTCATGGGGCATAACATATTTGTTTATCGGGTTTTTGGTTCTTCAGCGTGACTGGGGCACTATTTTGGTTCTTTTCTCTATATACATTTTTATGCTTTATGTGTACGAGCCTGACTACAAGTTTTTAGCACTGAATGTTGGTGCGGCGGCAATCGTTGCGGTGCTTGGTTACCACTTCCTGCACCACATACAAGTGCGTGTCAGCACATGGCTCAACCCGTGGGATGATATTTCAAACACAGGCTACCAGATTACTCAATCCCTCTTCGCTATCGCTTCGGGCGGATACTTCGGCAGGGGAATAGGCAACGGCTCTCCCAATTACATTCCCGAGGTTCATTCGGACTTTATTTTCGCGGCTATCTGCGAGGAGATGGGTGTTTTCGGCGGTGCTGCGGTTATCATACTCTTCTTCCTGATTGCATACCGCTGCTTTAAGATTTCGATAATGACGAACAATGCATACGACAAAGCCTTGAGCTTCGGACTCACCGTCATGTTCGCCGTGCAGACATTTATCATTGTGGGCGGTGTTACCAAAATGATACCGCTGACGGGAATTACTCTTCCGTTTGTCAGCTACGGCGGAACATCTATTGTTGTCAGCTTTGCCTCACTCGGTATAATTCAGGCAATTTCCGCAAAGGCAGAACGGCATAAAGAATTAAGAGAAAAATCGGACAAAAGGGGTTGATTTGATGCACCATAACAAAAGAATAATCCGTGTTCTGATTGTTGTATCGCTGATGTTTTTGTCACTCGTGACATATCTTTTGCACTTCAATATGTTCCGAGCGGACGATATTGCAAGCAACCCCTACAACAAGCGGCAATGGGAAGACGAAAAGTTTGTCAAGCGCGGCAGTATCTACGACCGCGACGGTGAGGTTCTTGCCGAGACCATAATCAACGGTGACTCCCGTATCCGCAAATACCCCAAGGGAAATCTTTACAGTCATATTATTGGTTACTATTCGCAGGTTTACGGCAAAAGTCAGCTTGAAATGTCCTATGACAAGGAGCTTTTGGGACACGGTGATATAAGCATCAGCTTTAACGAGCTTCGCTCCGGCTACGATTTGAATTTGACGATTGATAACGATTTGCAGGCATACGCCTATAACCAGCTAAACGGCAGAAACGGCGCAATCGTTGCGCTCGAACCGTCTACGGGCAAAATTCTGGCAATGGTAAGCTATCCCGACTTTAATCCATCGGCAGCTGCCCTTGAAGAAAATTGGAAGTACATTGTAGAACGCGAGGACTCCCCTCTGCTTGCAAGAGCAACCGGCGGTCTTTATCCTCCCGGTTCGACTTATAAGATAGCAACCGCCGCAACGGCTTATACCGCAGGCTATTCAGCCGACACATTTGATGATGACGGAGCCTTTGAAATCGACGGCCTTAAGGTAGAAAACTACGGCGGCAAAAGCTATGGCGAGCTTAGCTTAAAGCGTGCCTTTGAGCTGTCGAGCAACGATGTTTTCTGTACCCTTGGATTTGAGCTGGGTGCTGAAAATGTAAAAAATTCAGCCGAAAGCTTTGGCATAAACAAAGAAATCACCACAGATATTCCCGTAGTAAAAAGCCGTATTGAATATAAGAAGATGTCAAGCTCGGACGCGGCACTCGTCTCAATAGGACAAGGGCAGCTGCTTATGTCTCCTCTGCATGTTGCGATGATGGGGGCATCGGTTGCAAACGGCGGAAAGATGATGAACCCCTATCTTGTAAACAGTATCACAACTGCCTCGGGCATCACGCTGAGCGAGACAAAGCCCTCGGTCGCACACCAGCCAATGACCGCAATGTGCGCGGAATATTTAGGCACGCTTATGACGGGTGTTGTAGAGAGCGGAACGGGTACGGGTGCAAGGATTTCGGGCATTGCCGTTGCAGGAAAAACGGGTACTGCGGAAAACGAAACAAGCCGCGACCATGCTTGGTTTGTAGGTTATGCACCTGCAGAAAATCCACAGATTGCAGTTGCTGTTCTTCTTGAATATGACGGCGGTGCAGGCGGCAGTAATGCGGCACCCATCGCAAGAAATATAATGAGCAAATATTTAAGGTAAGGTGACACTTATGAACAAAGGTGATATGGCAGAAATGCTTTTCAAGCAAGGCTACAACTGCTCTCAGGCAGTAGTTGGTGCATTTTGTGATGAGCTTGGTCTTGACAGAGAAACCGCATTTAAGCTTGCTTCATCATTCGGCGGAGGAATGGGCAGAATGAGAGAGGTTTGCGGAGCGGTAAGCGGTATGTTTATCGCCGCAGGCATTATAAAAGGTTATTCAGACCCTACTGACCCGGCCGCAAAAAAACAGCATTATGCACTTATTCAGGAAATGGCAAAGAGGTTTTCGGATAAAAACAGCTCTATCATTTGCCGTGAGCTTTTAGACCTTGATAAAACCAAAAATGACCCCAATCCCACGAGGAGAACGCCTGAATTTTATAAAACACGCCCCTGCTCCGAGCTTGTGCGCGATGCGGCAAAAATAGTGCAAGAAATGTTATTTGCCGAAAAATAATTTTTCCTTATTTTCCGACAATTACTGAAATAAAAGAAGTTCAATAATATCAAAATAGATATGAGGAGTTGATATTATTGAATAGTAAAAACAAATCAAAAAAACAAGTCAATCCCGAGATTATACGGGAACAGGAGGAAAAGCGAAAGTCTCAGGGGTTATATGATGATGAACCGCACAGAATGATGCTCTATCCGGGAGCGTTTCTCGGCTCAACAGTTTCATCAACAGAGAGTACAGGTCTTATACAGACTATACCCCCAACTCCTGATATGCTGGGTGTGTTTGATGATCTTTATAACTATCGTCAAACAGAACCCGTAGCAGAAGAAGATGACGAATAGCAAAGGGAGCCTTTCGGCTCCCTTTAATATTTATTTTTCTTTAAATTCATAATCCTTGCCCGGCAAAATTGCATTCAAAACAATTCCTGCAATCGACGCAACCGCCAGCGCGGAAAGCGAAATCGAAAGACCGCCTATACTAAATGTAACCGAACCCAATCCCAATGCCGTAACGAGGATTACTGCCGCAACAATAAGATTGCGGCTCTTGGTAAAGTCAACCTCATTTTCTACAACATTTCTTACGCCTATTGCAGAAATCATTCCGTAAAGAACAAATGATATACCACCTATTACAGCTGTGGGAATAAGCGCAATCAACGCCTCGAACTTTGGCGAAAAAGATAGAATTATTGCAATCACCGCCGCAATTCTTATTACCTTCGGGTCATAAACCTTTGAAAGTGCAAGTACGCCTGTGTTCTCTCCGTAGGTAGTGTTTGCAGGACCACCAAACAAAGCCGAAAGCGAAGTCGCAAGTCCATCACCCACCAGCGTTCTGTGAAGCCCCGGGTCTGCAAGATAGTTTTTGCCGACAGTTGACGATATAGCGGAGATATCACCGATATGCTCCATCATTGTTGCCAGCGAAATCGGCACTATCGCAACTATTGAGCTTATTATAAGCGACACATTGCTAAAGTCAATGCCGCCAAATACTGTTCCTTCCCATTTGAGAGGCAAGCCTATCCAATGCGCATCAATAAACTTCTGCAATGCCGCCGAAGAAAACAAAATCATGCTTTCATTTCCTCCAAGTGCAATATACCGCACACCGTCTGCCGCTGTAATCGTCTCCCCTGCACACACTGCAAGTATAGCCGTCACAAGGCATGAGCCGATTACACCTAAAAGTATAGGAATAATTTTTGCCATACCCTTGCCCCAGATATTAAATATAATAACTATCGCAAGAGCGATAAAGGCAACAAGCCAATTCGACTGACAGTTGGATACCGCACTGCCCGCAAGACCAAGTCCTATAGCAATAATAATCGGACCTGTTACAACGGGCGGAAAGAACCGCATTACTCTTTTAACTCCGACAAGCTTGATAAGTGCCGCAAGAACAAGATACACAAGCCCTGCACATGCAACGCCAAGGCACGCATAGGGTAAAAGCTCTGCATTTGTCATTCCGCCTGCGCCCTCAAGCGGCGCAACAGCAGCATAACCGCCAAGAAATGCAAATGACGAACCGAGAAACGCGGGAACCTTACCTTTTGAGATAAAGTGGAACAAAAGTGTTCCAAGCCCTGCCATCAAAAGCGTGGTTGCAATATTAAGTCCTGTCAGAAGCGGCACAAGAACGGTCGCCCCAAACATTGCAAACATATGCTGAAAGCCAAGTATCAGCATCTTTCCCCTGCCGAGCTGTTTGGCATCGTAGATGCCGTCTGTTTTAATTGACATTTTTAACCTCCTCATAAAGAAAAACCTTGTCCGATGCAGACAAGGCTTGTATAATGAAAATCAATGTAAGTTTTAGCGATGGCCTGCATCGTTTTTTGAGATAAAAGCTCATTTTTTGTCAGTGTACCATAAACATCTTAAAATGTAAAGACCTTTTTACAGGTTTAAAAGCTTTTCTGCATTCTTGTGGTATATTTTTTCAAGCTCGTACTCGGAAAGTCCGAGGGTTTGGAGGTTTCTGATTTCCCACAACGCATTGTGCCACGGGCAGTCCGAAGCAAAAAGAAGCTTGTCCGTACCATGCTTTTCTATAATCATTTTCTGGATACCGGGCGCCATATTCCCATATCCGAAGGATGTATCAAAGTATATGGGCAGACCGCAAAGCTTGTCATAAACCTCTAAACTGCTGTCAATTCCGCCCCAATGAGCGGCAACAACAGGCGAATCAAACCACGAAAGTGCACGGAGCATATTCTCGGGCATACAATGATACGGCGGTAAAAATCCATAATCAAACCCTGCATGGAACAGCGTCACAAGTCCCAGAGACGATATTTTGCGATAAATTGGTTTCATTTTTTCATCATCAACAAAAAATCCCTGATAATCGGGGTGAAGCTTTATACCCAAAATTCCCATATCCGTAATCCGTTCAAGCTCCTCCTCCCAGTCGGGGGCGTCGGGATGAATTGAACCGAATGATATAATCGTATCGCTGTTGATTTCCTTTGCAAAGTTATTGACCGCCTTCATCTGATGCGGATTTGTCGCTATATTCATAACACATGAGATTGAAACCCCTGCCTGTGCCATATGCCCTTTAAGACCTGCCACAGTACCGTTGGTCTGCGGGATAAGACCTCCGCACCTTTCCGACAACATAGGAATGGCGCGCTCTGCCAGCTTATCGGGAAAGCAATGCGTATGAAAATCAATTATCATATTAAAGCCTCCTTGTATATGTCTGCAATTAATTCACGCATCATTTCAATGTTGCAACATACTTCTTTACCATAAAGCTTGGACGGTAGGACTCTTTTGCCTTTCGCATTCCGGGAATACCCATGTCCTCTTCACGATTAACATATTTGTAGTCCTGCCACTCGTTCTCCAAAAACTGTTGGTTCATGATTGCAAATGCCCCGTCATAGCTTGTGTCGGCATGCTCCAGATGCACAACAACAGTGTCTCCCTTGAGCGGCTCCCCAAGCGAAAACGCAACCATTTTGCCGTCAACTCTGATACAACCGCCCATAGCATCAAGACTTTCCCAATTATTAAAAAACTCGCAAATTGCCTCTTTTTCCTCATCAAAGGCAGAACCTTCAATATCCTTGTTCTCTATCCAGTTATCAAAAAGGGCAATACACTCGGCGGCGTCCGCAGGTGTCATTCTCTCATACTTAAAATCGGGGTAAAGCTTTTTAAACTTATTGACATGGTTCTTTTTCGTATGAAATCTCTTGCCCGAAAGCTTTGTCAATTCTTCAATGCTGTATACATAGTCAAAGCTGTTTCTGTCCTCGGTTATCAAAAATCTGTCAGGAAAGGCAGTTGTCAATTTTTCTACTGTATATTCATCATACAGACGGATAAGCGGAACCTCTCCCCTCTCCTCAAAATATGCAATCAACTGCTCTATAACATTTTTAATATCCTTTTCGTTGCCGTCCTCCCCAATAAAGCCTATGGGAAAGGTCGCACTTCTCGGGCCGCCCGTATGTCTCGGCATAAGACAGAGCATGTCATCGAGTATAACATATTTTATATCGTAGCTTTTACGCCACATAAACAGATTTGTAAAAGAGAACTCGGAATTGTTGCTGTGTCTTCTGCGAAGATACTTTTCCAAAAGCTCCTTTTTTTCGATTGTAATTTCATTGAGCTTAAACATAACCTACCTCAATTTATTCTATAAAAGCGCGTACGCGGAACGAAACACCGCATTTTTCCGCAATTTTGCGGCACGCCTCAATCTCATCATCACTCATAATATCAACAACCGACAAAACAACCTCAGGGACATAATTTTTAGCAAGTGCCGCAAACTCCAAAAGTCCATCGTATGCTGTCTCTCCGAACTCACTTATACAAAGCTCCTGATACTTTTCAGCATTTTCTGCATTTAAGCTGATTGACACGGTATCAATCAACCCTTCAAGCTCAGGTGTGATATCGCGCTTATTTATAAGGTTTGCCTGTCCGTTGGTATTTATTCTTATTTTTGTTTGGGGATTTTTCCCTTTAAGCCATTTTGCAACTTCCATAACGGCATCCCAGCGAATCATCGGCTCGCCATAGCCGCAAAATACAACCGCATCATATTTGTCAATATCCCGTGTATCAAAATCCGCCTTTATTTCATCAACTGTCGGCTCGCGGTCAAGCCAAAGGTTATCCTTGCCGTTTACACCGTCATGCTTCTGCCGCACACAAAAGCTGCAGGCATTGCTGCAGCGGTTTGTGATGTTTACATACAGAGAATTTCCAAGTTCATATGTTATTGTCATTTTTAAAAATCCCTCCTGCACTTCTCAAGCAAAGCCTCTATTTCTTCCTTCGGGCGTATGCTGAGAAAAGAGAACGGCTTGGTGAGTGACTTTTCAATCATTTCAATTCCCTTGTCTTTTTGTCCAAGCTTTATCAAAACTTTTCCATATCCGTAATACGCCTCGGGGAAACGCGGCTCGGGGTCGCGTGCAATCAACTCTTCATAAATCTTAGCTGAATTCTCGTAATCTCCGTTTATTGCATAGGCATCTGCAAGGTTATCTGCTATAATATTATCGTCGCTGTTAAAGTCATATGCCTCCAAATTAAATTTGAGAGCTTTTTCCTTATCCTCCCCGAGATTATATAAGATACCAAGGTTTTGATAGATTGAAGTATTTTTATAGTTATCGCCTATAATTTCCTCCATTTCCTCGATTGCCTCGGGGAGATTTCCCTGTTTCCAATAGGTCAAACCGATAAGATTTTTAACCTGATACCTTGCCGCGGTCTGCTTTTTTGTATAAGGCATCAAGCGTCTCAACTCCAGCTGTGCCTCGTCAACATATCCGCAGCGAAGAAGCACATACGCATAAAGAGAGCGGTTGGAGGTATTCAGGTTACCTATTTTATTGGCAATGCGGAAAATCCTGAGCGCCTTTTCATAGTCACGCTTTGCATAAATGCACTTTGCATATACCGCAACCAGATTTGCGCGTTTTACCACCAAAAATATCAGTACAACACAGAGAATAATTCTCCACAAATCAATGCCAAACATATTTCAAAACCTCTTTTAATACAAGTTATTTACAGTTCTCGGATAGGGCAGTACATCGCGGATATTGCCCATGCCTGTAAGATACATAATCGCACGCTCAAAGCCAAGACCATATCCTGCGTGCTTTGTTCCGCCGAAACGGCGAAGGTCAAGGTAATGTCCGTAATCCTCTTCGGAAAGTCCCATCTCCGCCATTCTCGCGGTGAGGATATCCATACGCTCCTCTCTCTGGCTTCCGCCGATAATCTCGCCGATACCGGGAACCAAACAATCCATAGCCGCAACCGTCTTTCCGTCATCGTTTAAACGCATATAAAACGCCTTTATCTCCTTGGGATAATCGGTTACGAATATCGGCTTTTTAAATACCTCTTCGGTAAGATAACGCTCATGCTCGGTCTGGAGGTCACAGCCCCATTCTACGGGATACTCAAAATCCTTGCCGCTGTTTTTGAGAAGCTCAATCGCCTCGGTATAGGTAACTCTTCCAAAATCATTTGATACAACATTGTGCAGTCTGTCAAGGAGTCCCTTGTCAACAAAGCTGTTAAAGAAGTTCATCTCCTCAGGTGCATTTTCTAAAACATAGTTTATGACAAACTTGAGCATATCCTCGGCAAGACACATATCGTCCTCAAGGTCTGCAAAAGCAATCTCCGGCTCTATCATCCAGAACTCCGCCGCGTGACGGGTTGTGTTTGAATTTTCGGCACGGAAGGTAGGACCGAATGTGTATATATCACCAAACGCCATTGCAAAATCCTCACCCTCGAGCTGACCGCTGACCGTCAGAGAGCTCTCCTGCGAGAAGAAGTCACGGCTGTAATCAATCTTTCCTTCATCAGTCTTAGGAAGATTATCCATATCAAGTGTAGTTACGCGGAACATCTCACCCGCTCCCTCACAATCACTGCCCGTGATAAGAGGGGTGTGAACATATACAAAGCCTCTCTCGTTAAAGAACTTGTGAATTGCATACGCGGTAAGCGAACGAACGCGGAATACCGCCGCAAATGTATTTGTACGAGGGCGGAGATGCGGAATTGTACGCAGATATTCAAAGGTGTGACGCTTTTTCTGCAACGGATAGTCGGGGGTGCTTGCACCCTCCACCACAACCTCCTCAGCCTTTATTTCAAACGGCTGTTTTGCGTCGGGCGTATGAACGAGCGTACCCTTAACGCGAAGAGCGGAACCTACATTCAGCTTTGCAACCTCCTGGAAGTTTGAAAGGCTGTCCGCCTCGATTACCACCTGCAAATTTTTAAAATATGAACCGTCATTTAACTCAATAAACCCAAAGTTCTTGGATATACGCAGGGTTCTTGCCCATCCGTTAACCTCAACCTTTGCGCCGTCCTGCGGCATCTGTGTGTATAACTGTTTTATTTTCATTGATATTCTCCTTTTATATGGATTAATATTCCTTAATCAGCTCGGCTCTGGCATATCCGCGGCTGTATTCCACATCCGAGATATAAAAGCCTCTGCCGTAATAAAATCTTATAAGTGCCGTAACTTTTGAGCAGGTATGCAGTCTCAGCGTTTTAACATGGTTTTCGACCATCACCTTGTCTACAACCTTCATAAGAATTTTACCGATACCGTTGTTACGATTAGAGGTTGCAACGGCAAAACGGCTGAGATACGCCTCGTGGTTGGGCAAAAGCTCAATTCGTACCGCTCCGACAGGTTCATCATCAATTCTTACCACAAACACATTTTTCGTTTTAATATCCTCGCGGATATCATCATAGCTCTCGTTTAACGCCTCTATATTATAATCAAGCCCTGCCATCTCGCAATACTTCAAAAACGCATCGTGCGTTATCTTGTGTATTGCAGGAATATCTTCTTCCGTTGCAAGCTTTACTTCAAATGCGTAAAAGCTTTTATCCATAAAATTACCCCCAATCTTTTTAAGCCATAATTGCAGACCGATTTTACATGCCGCCCATTACCGCCGCAAGAACCGCCTTTTGTGCGTGAAGACGGTTTTCAGCCTCGTCAAAGATAACCGAACGCGGTCCGTCAATAATATCTTCTGTAACCTCATAGCCTCTGTATGCAGGCAGACAGTGAATAAAGATACTGTCATCATTTGACCTTGCAAACAAGTCTGCGTTTACCTGATAATCCTTGAATATCTTAATTCTCTCGGCTTTTTCTGCCTCCTGACCCATGCTCACCCAAGTATCCGTGCAGACAACATCTGCACCGCTTATCGCCTCAACGGGGTCATGTGTTATCACGATTTTACTGCCCGTCTGCTTTGCATCTTCCTTTGCACCCTCTATGACCTCAGCATCGGGTTCATAGCCTATCGGAGTTGCAACCGAGATGTCCATTCCTGCCTTGGCACAGCCGTAGAGGAGCGAGTTTGCCATATTGTTTCCATCACCGATATATGCCATTTTGAGTCCTTCAAGCTTGCCCTTATGCTCGTATACCGTCATAAGGTCTGCCATTACCTGACAGGGGTGCAGAAGGTCGGTAAGTCCGTTGATTACGGGAACCTGACCGAAACGCGCAAGATCGATTACATCCTGATGGTCAAAGGTTCTTATCATTATTCCGTCAACGAAACGGCTCATAACATTTGCTGTATCATAGATGCTCTCGCCTCTGCCAAGCTGAATATCGTTAGAGCTTAAGAATATCGGATAACCGCCAAGCTGATACATTCCCGTTTCAAACGAAACTCTTGTTCGGGTAGATGACTTTGTGAATATCATACCCAAAACCTTGCCGTCGAGTATCTTGTGACGGACACCCTGCTTTGTCTCCGCCTTGAGCTTGAGACCTAAATCCATAAGATGATGAAACTCATCAACCGTAATATCGTGTATGCTTATAAAATGATTAAGACTCATAATAATTATCCTTTCTTTTACAGCGCCGCAATAACTCTTCCAAGAGCTGCAGCAAAATCATCAACATCGCATCTTGTAACAATAAGCGGCGGAACAATTCTGAGTACCCTTGCTCCGATTACACCCACAAGATAGCCGCTGTCACGCATTGCACCCCCGACCGCCTTTGCGATTTCATCCTTAAACTCTATGCCTACCATAAGTCCGACACCGCGAACCTCAAAAATCTTGTCAGTTTCCTCCGCAAGTCTGTTCAGCTTTTTAAAGAAGTATTCGCCAACCTCTCTTGCGTTATCCAGAACTCCGTTATTTAAAAGCTCGTCAAGGACAACACAGCCGGCTCTTGTTGCAAGGTGATTTCCGCCAAAGGTCGTTCCGTGGTCTCCGGGCACAAATGCGTCGGCAACCTCCTGCTTTGCGGCAAATCCGCCAACGGGTACGCCGCCGCCAAGTCCCTTTGCCATAGTAAATATATCAGGCTCTATTCCGTAATACTGATGCGCAAACAATTCGCCACATCTGCCAATACCCGTCTGAATTTCGTCCACTATCAGCAGTATTCCCTTTTCCTTGCAGATTTTTACAACCTCTGCCACATATTCCTTTGAGAGAGGATGAACACCGCTCTCACCCTGCACAAGCTCAACCATAATTGCCGCCGTATTTTCGCTTATTGCGGCTTTGAGTGCTTCTAAATCGTTTATCTCAACATGGATAAACTTTTCAAGAAGCGGTCTGTACGGCTTTTGATACTTCTCCTGTCCCGTCGCCGCAACAGTTGCAAGCGTTCTGCCGTGGAACGAGTTGCGGAGAGTAATAAACTCTCTTTTCTGTTCCTGACCCTTCATCACAAAATACTTTTTTGCAAGCTTTATCGCACCCTCATTTGCCTCTGCACCGCTGTTGCAGAAGAATACGCGGTCTGCACAGGTGTTTTGAGCAAGCATCTGAGCAAGCTTTGCCTGAGGCTCTACATAATATATGTTAGAGGTATGTATAACCTTTGTTATCTGGTCACACAGCTCCCTTGTAAGCCTTTCGTGTCCGTGACCGAGACAGCTTACCGCAATTCCCGCAAAGAAATCCTTGTAGGTTTTGCCGTCGGTAGCATAAAGCTCAATACCGTGTCCCTCGGTAAAGCATATCGGTGTACGCTCGCCAAAGGTGTTCATATAATATTTTGAGTCAAGCGACTTAATCTCGTCAAGTGTCATAATCCCATCTCTTTTCCAAAATTTCATTAATTAGTTATTATACTATATTTAAGTAAAAAATGCAATACCTGTAAAACAAAAAACCTCACTCAAAAAGAGCGAGGTTCGTTCATACTAGCTGCAGGGTAATTATTTCTTGTTTTCAAATTTTTCAAAAATCTTTTTTCTTTTATCAAAACCCTCCATATATAAAGTGCCACCAATATGGCCATATAACCTCAGAAGCACTGCCGCTATCTGACCAAATTACACTCCACGAAATTTCCTTCCACGAATCTGTATCATAATCGTACTGAAAAGCCAAGACATTCCCTGCTGCATTTCCTTCACATACATAATACACCTGTGCAACATTCGTTCTATACGGGCAATAACTCAGTACCTTAAAATACTCCATATCTCCAAGCATTGTATTTTGTTTATACGCATCTTTAAATTCATTATAATGACGATGCGTCAAGACCTCGCATTTTAAAAGCGTCCCTATCCATATTATAAGAAAAAAACATATTATTCCCACTATAATTTTACCAAATATTTTCATTTTTCCTCCTATTCTAATCCCAAAAGCTGTCGCATATAATGATATTCATTTCTCGCATCAATTCCAAATTTGATAGGCTTTGGATTTGGATTTGGCGAATTAGCGTTTTCGCCTAAATTATACAATGTCGCCAAGATTGCCGTTCTGCCATCAATTTCAGGATAAGCATCTTTCCACCTATCCTGAAAATATTTCAAATATGCTGCAACATAGTTGACATTTTCCGATTCAACTGTCAATCTGTGTGCTATTGCGTTTTCTCTTGAACCCTGAACTCTGCCATATGCAGGGGCATACCACACATCTGTATAATAACTCCAGGTACCGGTCCATACGCGCTCGTTTCCCACATATTCCGTCTTTTGAATATATCCCTTGTCCTCAAGCATTTTTGCAGTTGAAACCTTGACCTGCCCTATCCCAATAGATGTATCGGCGAAATAGGCAGGGACATCTGTCAATGTATCTAAAATATTTACATTTGTGATTTGTTCTGTGTAGATACACGCTGCTATAATCGCAGGATTTACTCCGTAATACGCACCCGCATTTTTTATTGCGGTTGCATTTCTGACTATAATTTCAGATGCCTCCTGCCAATCAGTAGTCGAAAGAAATGAGTTCTTATCATCCGAGTCGATGTTTGTAGGGTTATACGCCATCACCAATTCATTGGAGTCCGCATAGTCGTCCGGCAAATGCTTCGCTAAATATGGATTATATAGCAACAGTTCATCATTGTCAAGCTCGTCAACGGGTGTGTAGTAATTGTTAAGACCCATAATTTCTGCACAACGCCATCCGTAAATATCCCTGGGGTCACTGAGAGGTCGGTCACATCTTCTGCAGCGATTTTGTCCGTCATTAGTCATTCTTTTGTTTTCATTTTTCATTTTTCATTTTTCATCTTTGTTTCTCCTTTTTTATTTTTTCGTTTTGTTAAGTTAAATGAAAATTGAGACCTTGAACTCCTTGTGGTATAATAGTTTTACCCCTAAAACCTATACCTCCCTGAAAATCAGAGAAAGGAGAACAAGATCTCATGGTAAAAATTATATCACATTGTTGCCCTC
>JAZUCQ010000014.1:0-3361 GCA_045639145.1 Clostridia bacterium
GTTCCCGGAGGTCCTACAAGCAGAACACCCTTAGGTATTCTCGCACCAAGACGGCGGAACTTATCAGGAGCCTTTAAGAACTCCACTATCTCGCAAAGCTCCTCCTTCTCCTCGTCGGCACCTGCAACATCTGCAAATGTCTTGCTGGTCTTTCCGTCTGTGGTAACCTTTGCACGGCTCTTGCCAAAGCTTGCCATGCCGCGACCGCCACCGCCTGCCTGCTGCATAAACATAACCCAGAACACAATGAAAATTACAACCAATCCAAGGGTGGGCAGAAGAGTCAGCCACCAAGGCGGACTGTACGGAAGCGGAGTATCCACTTTAAGCTTACCCTCGCTTATCTGGTTTTGCATTGCGGCACCTGCGTCCTCTTTCAGAACCCAATAACCCGGCACCTCAACCTCCATTGTTGTGCCGTCCTTCAAGGTTGCAACGGCAACATCATCAACAACGGAAAGCTCAGTAACCTCTCCTTGCTGAATTTTCAGAATAAGGTCTGAATAGATATCCTTGTCTTGTTGTTTGGGAGCGGATGTCAGGGAGAATATTGCAATAATCACCGCAAACATCAGCAGATAAAATCCCATACCTCTCATATATCTCTTCACTATATATCCTCCTATGTCCAATCATTTTGACTGAAAAACAATCATAATAATTCAGTTAATTATTGTATCACATTAACACCAAAAAAACAAGGATAATTTTGGATATATAAAAAAATTTACAATTTGGACACAAATGTAGGGCGGGGGCTTGCTCCCGCCGTATAAAACCGTTTGCGGCGGGAGCAAGTCCCCGACCTACTTCAACATCGAAACAGCATCAGAAATTGTCTTTTCCAAAGCCTCTTTTCCGTATTTATCCACTTCCGATTTATTCTTTTCTCCGTGCGTAAGACAGCCTGCACCACCGATACAGCCACCAACACACGCCATGCCCTCTATGAAATTCGCATCAAGCATATTTCTGTTCTTCTTAACAAGCGCTATACGACATTCATCTATTCCGTCACAGATAACTGCCTTTAAATCAAAGTCGATATCTTGTTCTTTTAAGCCCTGTGCAACTGCATCGGAAAGACCTCCCGAGCGTGCAAAAATTCTTCCGAAATACGAGGCGTTGTTAAGAACATCCTCCGCAAGCGTTGTTATATCAATATCCTTACTGTCAAAAAGAGCCTGCAATTCCTCAAATGTGAGAACAGCATCCACATAGGGTTTTACCGTATCAAGCTGAGCTTCTGCCTTTTTTGCGGTACACGGACCTATGAACACAATTTTTGCGTTCTCCGTTGTATCCTTGATATACTTTGCAAGCATTGCCATAGGCGATAAGTTATGCGAAATATACTGAACCAAGTCCGGGAATGATGACTTAATATATGATACAAATGCGGGGCAGCATGAGCTTGTCAAAAATTCTTTTTCCGCAAGTTCTTTTGATTCCTGCTGTGCAACCATATCAGCGCCGAGTGCCGCCTCAACAACTGTGTAAAAGCCAAGTTCTTTAAGTCCTGCTATAACCTGACCTAATTTTGCATATGTAAACTGACTCGAAATTGAAGGCGCAACCAACGCATAAACCTTATACTTCTGATTTTCGTCACTGTTTTTAATCAGCTCAATCGCATTTAATATGTATGACTTATCCGATATTGCACCGAAGGGGCACTGATATACACAAGCACCGCATGCGATACATTTTTCATTATCAATAGCTGCTGCATTTTCATCGTTTATTGATATTGCTTTTATTTTGCATGCGATCTGGCACGGACGCTTGCGGTTGATTATGGCAGAATACGGGCACACCTTTGCACATTGACCGCACTCAACACACTTGGATTTGTCTATATGTGCCACATGATTGTGGTCAAATGTAATCGCACCGCGTCTGCATACATCCTCGCAGCGGTGTGCAAGACAGCCACGGCATGAATCTGTCACTACATACCCTGCCGCCGAACACTCGTCACATGCAATATCAATAACCTCAATCACATTGGGGTTATCCGCATCACCGCCAAGAGCAAGCTTTACACGCTCAGACAATATTGCACGCTCTTTATACACACAGCAACGCATTGTAGGAATTTTACCGGGAACAATAATATCCGGTATCTTAAGCAGGTTTTCAAACAAAGTATCATTCCACGCCTGGCGTGCAACCTCGCGAAGCACCTTATATTTTAAATGCTGTACCTTTGTGTCAAATTTCCGCATTGAATACCCTCCTAAAAATAGCTTACTTTTATCCTTTTGCCCATTTGCTTTAAGCTCTTTGAAAGCTCCTTAACCAAATTCATTTTAATGCTGAAATTTATGGGCAAGTCGGGATTTTGATGCGCAGGGTTGATTGCCCTGCCTACATAAAAGTTTATATCAGTTGCCTCTTCAAACAAAAGCTGACAGATAAGCGATGCTCCGTCACGCTTAAAATTCCAATGCTCATACATCTCGTTTTCGCTTAAATAATCTTTTGCATATTCTATTACTCTGTTCATCGTAATAACGCCTTCTGTAACCAAGTCTACACCATCTATATGCGCAATCGGCGGAATATCCGACTGCTCAAAATTAAGCGATGCTCTCAGCGGCTTATTAAGATATTTTGCAGCAATAGAAGATGTGGTTCCGCCGCAAATAATATGCTTTCCTTCCTTTGAGAAAAACAGCGACATCATTCTGTCTGCATCATCGCGGTTGGACGGCGGTCCAAAGAGAATATTCATCGGTTCTCTCTTTCTTATTTTCACGACACACGCAGTAGCATCATCACCAGGTTTGTTTCCGTACAGCTTATCACACTCATCAATCAGAATGGTAGAAAGATTTTTTGCGGTATAACCGCATTGTGACATCATTTCCATAAAATCAATAATCTCTTCACGCTTCCAGCCGAAGTTATAAGCCATCCCGATACCTGCGTGCGGACAACCGTCGCTCATAGCTATGAATATATCATTTTCGCGAAGCTTTAATTCTGTCTTATATATCTTCTTTCCGCCGATATTCATTTCGGTTTTGGGATAATCATAATTTTTATAGTCACGGATAACTATAACCTGCGGATTGTCATACTGTATAATCTCAGCGGTTTCATTATTCAAAAGATGCAGAATTGTAAATGTTGAATATGCAACACCCCTTACCGAACAAATCGGCAGGGTTGCGGCTATTGTCGAAACACACTCCTCAATCGGAAGTCCCTCTGCCATCATTGTAGAAATGATTTTAGATGTTAAGGTTGACAAAATACTCGCCTTTACACCGCTGCCAAGTCCGTCAGCAAGCACGACAACAGTAGAGTTATCATCCCGTTCTATAATGTCCACATGGTCACCGCAAAGCTCTTC
>JAZUCQ010000015.1:0-2194 GCA_045639145.1 Clostridia bacterium
ACAAACTGGATATGGATTGTAATAGTAGGACTTGCCTATGCGGTTGTTTACTACTTTGTATTCAGCTTCCTCATAAAGAGGTTTAACTTTAAGACTCCCGGCAGAGAGGACGACGGAGAGGAAACAAAGCTTTATACTAGAGCGGATATGAACAAGAAAAAGAGCGGAGGAGCAGAGGCAGATGTAAAGAGCGCCCTTATATTAAAGGGCCTTGGCGGAAGGTCAAACATCTCTGATATCGACTGCTGTGCAACAAGGCTGAGAATTACAGTTAAAAACCCGTCAAAGGTATCAGATAATCTGTTGAAGCAGAGCGGTGCTTCGGGAGTAATCCGCAAGGGTGACGGAATACAGGTTATCTACGGTCCGCATGTATCTGTGATAAAGTCGCATCTTGAGGATTATATTGATATGTATTCGGATGAGGATATAGGAGATATTCAGCCGGAGGTCAAGGTGGAAGAACGCAAGAAAAGTAAGACGGGAGGCTCACTTGTGCTCGGTGCACATGTGAGCGGAAAAGTTGTGCCGATAGAGTCCGTTGAAGACGAGGTATTTTCTAAAAAAATACTCGGTGACGGTGTTGCGGTTGAACCGAGCGAGGGCAGACTTTATTCGCCATGTGACGGTGTTGTTGAGAGTGTTTTTGATACAAAGCATGCCGTAAACATCGTATCCGACAAGGGGCACGAGATTTTACTTCATATCGGTATTGATACGGTAAAGCTCAAGGGTAATCACTTTAAAGCAGAGGTTGAAAACGGACAGAGAATTCACAAGGGAGAGCTTCTTGTTACCTTTGATATGGAAAAGATAAAAAAGGCAGGCTACAAGCTGACAACACCTATGGTTATATGTAATGAGGAAAGCTACTCCGCAATCAACCTTTTAGCAAAGGGAAATGTATCTGCAACGGATAATATAATGAAGCTTGATTAAGTGTTTGTTAAAGTGAAAATAATTCTTGACAAAGATAGGTAAATATGTTAATATAATTGTCGGCAACCTAAGGCGCAGAGTTCGGGGCTGAGGATTCACCGCCCGATTCCGGGCTTTACGGGGGTTATAAAATTATGGAGGTGAAACAAACAATGGATAAGGAAATCAAGCAGGAGATTATCAAGAAGTATGCTATGCATGAGGGCGACACAGGTTCTCCCGAGGTTCAGATTGCACTTCTGTCATACAGGATTGACCACCTGAACGAGCACCTTAAGACTCACAAGAAGGACCATCACTCAAGAAGAGGTCTTCTTAAGATGGTTGGTGTAAGACGCAGCTTTTTGAACTATCTTGTAAAGAACGATATCGAGAGATACCGTGCTATTGTTGAGAAGTTAGGTCTCAGACATTAAAAACATCAGGGCGGCCTTTTCGGCTGCCCTTTTGGCGTTTTTTCACAATAATAACCATAATAAAATAATTAAAATATCATACAATAAGTATGCAGGACAAGTTTGATTTTAGCAGTTAAAAATAAGCATTTTTTGATAAGTGTTTATTTTTAAGTGCTAAGCCAAACCTCCTGCAGAAAAATTCAAAGGAGGCAAAATTATGTCAAAGATTTATGAAACAGTTGTTGCGGGCAGACCGCTTACACTGGAATTCGGTAAGGTTGCAGGACTTGCTAACGGTTCTGTACTTGTTCGTTACGGTGATACCGTTGTTGTTTCCGCCGCTACCGCGTCGGACAAGCCCCGTGACGGAATTGATTTCTTTCCGCTTAGCATCGACTATGAGGAGAAGATGTACGCAGTAGGTAAAATCCCCGGTGGTTTTACACGCCGTGAGGGCAGACCCTCTGAGAATGCAATTTTAACATCAAGAGTTATAGACCGTCCCATGCGTCCTCTCTTCCCCAAGGATTTGAGAAACGATGTATCTATCGTATCAACCGTTCTCTCGGTTGAGCAGGATAACGCTCCTGAGTTTTGTGCTATGATTGGTTCATCAGTTGCAGTTTGCATATCGGATATTCCTTTTAACGGTCCTGTTGCAGCAGTTTATGTTGGTCTTGTTAACGGTGAGTTTGTTATCAACCCCACCGAGGAGCAGAGAGCTGTCAGCGATATGAACCTGACGGTTGCAGGAAGTCCTAAAAAGGTTGTTATGATTGAGGCGGGAGCAAACGAGGTTCCTGAGGATGTAATGTATGATGCTATCATGTTTGCACATGAGGAAATCAAGAAGATTT
>JAZUCQ010000016.1:0-34506 GCA_045639145.1 Clostridia bacterium
ACAGGCAAAGCCTAGTCCCTCGTCAGAGGGAGGCAGGACTCCCGAAAAGTCGAGGCTTTAGCCGAGATTTTTTGGGAAAGAGGAGCAACCGCCATATAAAGCAAAGGATTGGCGAACAGCCAATCCTTTGCTTTATATAGCGAGTTGTGACGATGTGACGCAGCGTTACTTTAGTGCTCGTGATTTTCCGAGCGTGGTGCTTTAAAAGATATCACGAGATTAAAAACACATACCTTCGACAACTCAAATGTTGATTTGCATACCATTTCCGCAAAGGATTTGCATTATTTTGTCGGTACAAAGCATCCGCTTATTTTTTGGTTAATTCTGCAAGGTACATCTCAACTGCTGTCCAGGGGGCAAGCCGTCCCTGCTTACATTCGATATCATAAAATAGTCCCTTGTCTATCATTCGTTTTAAATACTTTTCGCCGAAGCGACGGCTGTCCTCGATTGTTTTGCTTACAACAAATGCAGGCCTTTTAAAATCAAAATAGTTGCCTATCTCTGCTACAGAAAGTCCGTCTTCTTTTAAAAGCTTACACATCAAAAGCTCAGACAGCTTTGTCATCATAAGCCCGAGAATATAAAACGGCTCTTCTCTTGTGTCTCTCAGGTATTTAAGCTGTTCATGTGCTTTAGCAGTGCGGCCGGCGATAATATTGTCAATCATCTCGTAGGTTCGGTATTCGGTTGTTTTATCAACCACAAGGTCGATATCCTCGGCTGTGATTTTGTGTCTGTCGCCAACATAGCTGATAAGCTTGTCGCATTCCTTGGTAATCTTTGAGAGCGACTGACCACAAAGGCGGAGGAGATATCGGATATCCTTTTCGAGCATTGCCTTTTCGGATTTATGGAAAAGCTCTCCTATCCAGATTTCAAGCTTGTTTAGCGGAATATATTCAAAGTTTACAATTCCGCCGTTTTGTTCTATAAACTCTATGTTTTTAAGCTTCTTTTTATCAAAACTCTGTTCGATAAAAATAATGCAGGTATCTGACGGGATATGCTCTGCCGCCTCACGAATTCTTTTGAAATCGGAAAGTGTGGCATTGTTTAAAAGTCCTGTGTTTTTTACTGTAATGAGCTTCATTTCAGACATCTGCGGAAACTGGTCAATGGCCGCGATTATCTCGGCAGAGGATGTATCCTTGCCCTCGAATTTAAAGAAATTAAATGCTTCTGTGCCAGGAGTTATAATCTTTGCCGCAATCTGTTCGAGCCGTCTTTCGAGAAGGTACTGCTCCTCTCCGTAAAAGAAGTATATTCCCGAGATTTGCTTAGCCTTGATACATTTACTTAATTGCTCAACGGTCATTTTTAATTCCCCCTTTCGCGGCTTGTCTCTATATTTTTAATATCGTCATCTGTCATAATAAATGTGATGGTTCCGTCATAATCAGTGCGTAGTACAGGTATGCCAAGTTCTGATAATGTTTCCATTGTTTCCTCCGACGGGTGATTGTAGTCATTATCAATGCCGACGCTGATAACTGATATGTCGGGACTTACCTGCTTTACAAATTCAGGGTCGGAGGATGTAAATGAGCCGTGATGTGCAACTTTTAGAAAATCAACATCTATGTCGGCATCGCCAAGAAGCTGTTTTTCCAGATATTGTGTCGCGTCGCCCGTGAAGAGAAACGAATTTTCGCCGCAGTCCATGCGGAGTATAACCGAGTTGTCGTTCTTGTTTTTGGAAAATCCCTCGCTGCAGCCGGGAGCAACAACGGTGAATGTAATATCATCGAGAGTTATCACCTCATCATCGGACAAAGGCTCAATGTGTATACTGCGTAAATCGGCTCGGCTTTTGAGGGTATCGTAGTTTGATTCAAGCGAGGCAGTCTCCGATACATAGAGTGTGCCAATCGGAAAACCCTCGTCTATAAGCTCGATAATGCCTTGCATGTGGTCGCTGTGAAGGTGTGAGATAAACACCGCGTCAAGCTCGCGTACGAATTGCTTTTGGAAAAACGAAAGAAGTGTGTATTTCCCCGAGCCGCTGTCTCCGCCGTCAATCAATGCGGTTCCGCCTTTGTCGGTGCGGATAAAGCAGGAATCACCCTGACCCACATCAATAAAGCATACCTCTGTGTAGCCGCGGTTAAAATATGTAAGATATGCCGCCGCAAGCGAAAATACAAGTGCGACAACCCATAATATAATCAGTATATTAATTCGTTTTTTGTTCATATCGAAAATTCACCTTTAGATAGTTGTAGTAACAGTATAGCATACGAATAAAAAAACTGCAATAAAAAATCGGGCGATACATCCGCCCGATTTTGATGTTTAGATTAGTAAATAATTCTTCTGCCGCCTGCAAATCTGCTGTTGTAATAGGTGCCATCTCCAATGCTTGCATATCTTACAACATCACCGCTGTGGGGTGCATGAATCATCATTTCGTTACCGACATACATACCAATGTGGCTTACATAGCCGCTTCCGGGACTGCTGTAGAAACCAACAAGGTCACCGGGCGCAAGGTTGTCATAAGAGATAGCTACGCCGTTTTTCATCTGGTCGGCAGCAACACGGTTAATGCTGTAACCGAGCTGTTTGTATACATACTGCATAAGACCACTGCAATCAAATCCCGAAGGACTTGTTCCGCCCCATACATAAGGAACACCAAGGTACTGAGCAGCAACATCAACTGCTGCCTGACCTGCGTAAGAACTCATCTCGGGGATAGCGCCTTCAAAAACCTTTATGTAATCAGATGATACATAACCCATTAAGCCGTCATTGTTATATGCTACACATACCCAGCCGGGTTCAATCCAGTTAACTCTTACATATGAGTACATGGAAAGCTCGGCAACTACAGGAGCGTCGGTTGAAGCATAAGCCCTAACATTTAAGTTTTCTGCATCTACCACGCCGTACATAAGACCAAAATCAATAGGCTCTTCGGTTGCGTATGATGGAACTATTATAAAAGCAGATATTGTCATCAGTACACAAAGTAGAGCAACAATTCTTCTCACATTCTTCTTTGCAAAATTATTCAAAATATAACCTCCAAAATTTTAAAAAATCGTACTTTTCCAAGCTTCGCTCCTTTAAATATATTTCTCCGCAAACTACTGGCGAGTTTACATAAGATATGCACATTATACACCCGTTTTCAAAAAAAGTCAAGCCTTTTGGACATTTTTGGGAAAATTCGGGCATAAACAAAGAATTTCAAACTGCGCAAAACCGCTCTGCATAAGGGTTTGAGCTAAATGTTAAGAAATTGTTAAATTTCCGTCATAAGCGGGAAATAAAGGATATATTCCGGGTTTTGTCTTGTCATTTTTAATGCTTTGTGGTATACTGAGTTTGCAGAGCAAACCCAGCGATATAAATTCTTGACGGTGCGATATGTGCCTACAACACGAGATAAAGGAATTTATATCATATCGCAACTGTAGGGACAGGCGTCCTCGACCGTCCGTAAGTTATATCGCATTTGAACATAGTGAAAATATATCGCACGAGCGAGAGTGAGTATATCGCCAAAACAAGTGGCTTTTATATTATATAATTTGTCTAATAATGCGATAAATTAAAAGCCTCCCTCTAGACAAGGGAGGCTTACAGACCGATGGCTTTCACTTTGTCAGCACTCAGAGGGCGATGCCGATGCATCGCTCTTTAAAGTTTTAAATATTGAGTTCTTTTAGTTTGTTATCTATTATTGTCATTTCTTCATCGGTAAGTGTCCAATCAAATGCAGCACAGTTTTCATTTGCTTCATTAATGTTTCTGACGCCGCAAAGTGCTGTGCCAATATATTCTTTCTGGGTGCTCCAGTTAAGAGCAATCTGAGCAAGCGGGTGTCCGTTGCCTGCAGAAATCTCGTCCAGAGTTTTTAACAATTCCATACACTTTGAGAACTTGGGTTCCTTATAAAAATCATAGAATGTAAAGCGAAAATCTAAAGGATCCCAATCAGGGATAGAACGGATTGCGCCCGTTAATATACCTGAACCAAGACTTGCATAGGAAAAAGAGGCGATACCTTTTTCGTGACACCACTCAATAAGCTCCTTCTCAGACTCATTCACCATAGAATATGGGGGCTGAAAAGCGTCAATCATAGTGGTTTTAAGACACTCCTCAATCATCGGCTTGTCAAAATTAGAAACGCCGATAAAGCGGATTTTACCCTGTTTTTTAAGTTCAAGCATAGCGTCCATTGTTTCGGCAATAGGTGTGTTTACATCAGGCCAGTGTATAAAATAAAAGTCGATATGGTCAACGCCAAGTCTTCTTAAAGAATCTTCACACTCTGCAAAGCATGCCTTTCTTGATGCGTCTCTCGGAATAACGCCCGCCTTGTCCATTCCGTCACCGATGCCGAATTTTGTAGAAATAAATACCTTATCGCGGTAGCCGTCTTTGAGTGCGCGGCCGACGATTTGCTCCGAAATTCCGCAATTGTATGCAGGTGCGGTATCAATCAGATTTACGCCGTTTTCAATCATTGCGTGGATTGCAGCGATGGAATCCTTTTCGTTTACCTCGCCGTATCTTGCACCTCCGATTGCCCATGTTCCGACTGCAAGCGAAGAAACATCAACGCCTGCGTTTTTAAAATGCTTATATCTCATTAGTTTACCTCCTTAATGTAAATATATGTTACTATAATTTTAGCATTAAAACAGCTTAAATGCAACTAAAAAAGCGGACAAAATGTATACTTTTGGTAGAGAATGTGTGTAAATAATTAAGGTTGCATGGGTTAAGCTTTTGTGGTATAATGAATTCATCGAAGATGAATTCAGTTGAACTTGCTTCGCACGCTAAAAGCGAATTTAATTTAGCTATGAAACAAAGCGGAATAATTTAGCTTTGAACGGAGTTCAAAATTTTCTTTACTTGACAAAACCATAAAACAAATAAAACAATAAGGAGGCGAAAATATGGCGGTCAAATGGACAGAGCAGCAGCTTGCGGCGATTGAGGCACGCGGTACAAATCTGCTTGTTGCGGCGGCGGCAGGGAGCGGTAAAACCGCTGTTCTGGTTGAGAGGATAATCAGAATGATAACGGACGCGGAAAATCCTGTTTCGGTGGACAGGCTTCTTGTGCTTACATTTACCGAGGCGGCGGCATCCCAGATGAAGCGCAAGATTTCTGATGCGATTGAAAAATGTCTCGAAGAAAATCCCGACAGCGAGTGGCTGAGAGAGCAAAGCCTGCGTGTCGCATCTGCGTGCATATCCACAATTCATGCGTTTTGCAGCAGGATTTTGACAAACAATGTTCACCTCACCCGATTGCCGTCAGATTTTTCGCTCATTGATGATACCGAGAACAAAGTTCTGCTCGCTCAGGCACTCGATTCGGTGCTTGAGAGTTATTACAGCCGAATTGACAAAAAAAGCGGTTTTCGCGAGCTTGTTATGGGTTGGGGCGGAATAAAGGGCGATGAGTCGCTGCGTGAGATAATACTTGAGCTTCACAGTTTTTTGAGAAGTCTTGCATATCCAAAGAAATGGATTTTGAGTGCAAGGCGTGACGGCTATGACAGTATTCAGAGCGGAAAGCCACTCTCTGAGACAGTATGGAAGGCACTTTTTGAGAGAAAGCTCAACGAGTGTGCACAGCGTATGTCGGGCGGTCTTAAAATGCTGTGGGGAATAGTAGAGAGGGAGGTTCCATCCGATCACAAATATTATAGCTATTATTATGAAATGATGGCAGGCTTTTGTAATGAGTTTGAAAGCCTTTCTCAAAACGATACATACCTTGACAAATTAAAATCGCTTATCAGGTCATTTGAGGCAGGTCGTGCACCCGGCAAGGCAGGACTTGATGAGGAGCTTGTAAAAAGGCTTAACAGAATAAGAGATAAAATAGTTAAAGAGGCACATAAATCGGCACTTGAGGTGCTCGCCTCTGAGGAGGAAGAAAGCCTCAGACGAACCTCGAAATGTGCTCCCGTTGTCAGAACCCTTTGCTCAATCGTGAGGCAGACCGAGCGTGTGCATCAACGGTATAAAAACGAACGCGGAGTGATTGACTTTTCGGATTTGGAGCACGGACTTCTGCATCTGCTTACAGACGAGCGTGGAGAGGAGACGCCGCTGTGCCGCAGATTGCGTGATTACTATCATGAGATATTGCTTGATGAGTTTCAGGATACTAATATTTTACAGTTTGAGATATTTAAAAGGCTGTCAAAGCCAAGCGGAAATCTCTTTATGGTGGGTGATGTAAAGCAGTGTATTTATAAGTTCAGAAATGCCGACCCCTCGATTTTTATGCGTCTTTACAAGGAGTATGACAAAGGGGACGGTGGACAGCTTATCAGGCTTTTCAAAAACTTCAGGAGCCGCCCCGAGGTAATCGACAGCGTGAACTATGTATTCTCCTCGGTTATGAGCGAGACGCTTGGCGGTGTTGATTACACCGAGCAGGAATATCTGATAAACGGTGCGTCATACCCAAGCGGTGACGGATTTAATACAGAGGTTATAATAACCGATGTGGCAGAGGCGAAGAGCGAGGACAGCACACTTGCGGACTTTGAGAAGGATGAGATAGAGGCGCAGAATGCAGTGCGGAGAATAAAAGAACTTGTTGGAAGAGACCGACTTCGTATAACCGACAAGGAGACAGGTGAGCTGCGAGAGATAAGGTATGGTGACATAACGGTTCTTTGCAGAGGCAGCCGCGGATGCAATGTGATAGAAGAGGAGTTTATCAGACAAGGAATTGCGGTCATAAGCGAGACGGGCAGACAATACCTTGATTCGATTGAGGTCACTACGGTTTTGTGCTTTTTGCAGATAATCGACAATCCGCTTCAGGATATTCCGCTGATTGCGGTGATGCGTTCGCCTATGTTTAAATTTACCGCAGACGAGCTTGCGAAAATACGGGCATGTGCAAAGGGAAGGTTTTATACAGCCCTTGTTGCCGCGGCAGAGGAAAACAAAAAGGCGGCGGACTTTCTCGGTGTTTTGCAAGAACTCCGTTCCTGTGCGAAATATATGGGAACAGACGAGCTTGTGTGGAAGATTTGCAATGAACAACATTATTTTTCGATAGTGGGGGCTATGCCAAACGGCGATTTGAGACGCGCCAACCTCAAGCTTTTGCTCAAACGCTGTTCTGACTTTGAGCAAGGAAGCCTGACGGGACTTTTTAACTTTATGAAGTATATTGAGATGCTTAAAGACAGCGGCAAGGATTTGGCACCTGCCAAAGAATTATCTGTAAACAACGATGCGGTAAGAGTTATGACAATGCACAAATCAAAGGGATTGGAGTTCCCTGTGGTTTTGCTTTTCGGACTTTCCAAGAAGTTTAATTTGAGAGACATACAAAGGAGCATAATATGGGATGAAAAGCTGGGCATCGGTCTTGATTATGTTGACACAAGACAGAGGGTGAGGTTTAATGTTCCCATCCGCAGGATGATTGAGGACGAGCTTTTGTCTACTCTTAAAGCAGAGGAAATGCGGCTTTTGTATGTTGCGATGACGAGGGCAAAGGAAAAGCTGATTATATCCTCGGCAATCAGCGAGAGGGAGAACCGCTGGACTGATGCCGAGTTTGATAATGGCGGAAGACTTTATCCTGAGCTTGCGGACAAGATTATGTGTATGCGTGACTGGGTTTTAAGCTCGCTTATGAACAGTCTGTATGCAAAACCGCTGCTTGAAAAATCGGGCAGAGAGGATATAGTTCCAAGAATAAATGCAAATGCTGTGTTTAATATAAGTTTTGGACAAATTGTCTATAATACAGAGGATAAGGATAGGACGGAAGAGAAGGAAGAGACGGTATTTACAGACGGTGGTATGGAGGAGCGGCTTGACTATATTTATCCCTACATTGACCTTGGAAGATTGCCGCTGAAGCTTTCGGTAAGTGAATTAAAGCGGCGCAGAATGCCCGAAGAGGATTACAGTGTCGGACTTTTGAAGATGCCGCAAGGTATCTCAAAAGCCTCGTCTGAACTCAATGCTGCAGAAAAGGGAACCATAACCCATTTTGTTTTGCAACAGCTTGATATATCAAGGACTGATAACGAGCAGCAGATAAAGCAGCAAACGGAAGAGCTGATACTGAGGGGAGTAATTTCAAAAAATCAGGGCGATGCGGTAAATATTTCAGCTATATGCGGATTTTTTGCAAGTGAGCTTGGACAAAGGCTCAAAAGGGCAAAGAGGGTTGAACGGGAGTTTGATTTTTATATGCTCATTCCGCCCGATGAGGTAGGAGCGGATTTGTGTACAGACGGTGCGGATGATATTATTTTGCAGGGAATTGCGGATTGCTTCTTCTATGAAGATGACGCAGTTGTGCTGATTGATTACAAGACCGACCGTGTCGGAAGAGACAGCGCCGCGAAGAGAAGCGAGATATACAGAATGCAGATAGATTATTACGCAAGAGGACTTGCGGATATTCTGAAAGTTCCCGTAAAAGAAAAGTATATTTATTTTTTAAATTGCAGTACAGCAGTTAAAATGTAACGGCTTTATGCGTTTTGTAACAGAAAATTAAATTTAAGAGAGGGATATTTATGAAAGGGTTAATTTTTTCGATTACTGCCGGGCAGGGGCATAATCAGACTGCCAAGGTTTTAAGCGATTATTTAAACGGATTAGGTGCACAGTGTGCATACATGGATGTTTTTGAGTATATAAATCCGCTCCTTTCAGAGTCGGTATCTAAAATATATCTTGCGTCAACCAAAAACCTGCCTAAAATATACGGCAGAATATATAGGATGTGCGAAAAGCGTCCGACTGATGAGATGCACGGACTTCCAAAGATTACCACAAATCTTCTTGCAAAGAGGCTTATAAAAATGGTCGAGAAGGAGGCTCCCGACTTTATAATCTGCACCCATGTGTTTGCGGCGCTTCTTGTGACTGCACTTGCGGAAAATATCAGCAAGAACATAAAAACAATAGGTATTGTTACTGATTTTACCATTCACCCGTACTGGGAGGACACAAACCTTGACTACTACATTACTGCGAGTGAGGTTTTAACCAATCAAGGGGTGAAGAAAGGAATTTCTGCAGATAAGTTCAAGCCGTTTGGTATTCCCATTGATGTAAAGTTTGCTGAAAAGCTTGAACGGAGCGAGGCTTTTCAAAAGCTCGGACTTCCCGAAAAGAAAACCGTTCTTGTTATGAGCGGAAGTATGGGGTTTGGCAATCTGGAGGAGGAAATACTTGCGCTTGACAGAGTGGATATGGACTTTCAGATTGTTACAATATGCGGAAACAATAAAAAGCTTGAAAAGAGTATAGAAAAGCTTGAAACCCAAAAGAGCGTATTTACCTACGGATATGTTGACAATGTAGATGTGTTTATGGATGCGGCGGATTGTATTGTTACAAAGCCAGGCGGACTTACCACAAGCGAGGCGCTTGCAAAGGAACTTCCTATGATTATGAGCAATCCCGTGCCGGGTCAGGAGGACAGAAATGTTGAATTTTTGCTCAACGCCGGGGCGGCGCTTAAGGTCAGCCGTACCTACCCGATAGATGATGCGGTAATTCAGATGTTTTCGGGAGATCGGAGCCGTCTTATCGCAGAGACAATGAAGAGCCTGGGCAAGCCGAATGCCACCCGTGATTTGGCAGTATTTATAAAGGATATTGTGACAGGAAGGTAAAATATTTTTCATAAAAAATAAAAAAGTACTTGAAAAATATAACAAGGTATGTTACAATGGAGCGTGCTGGGTGTCAGCATTGAGCTGATACAGTAAATTTTGATTATACTTAGAGAATATGTATCGAATGATACAAGGAGGAAGTAAAATGATTTTAGCTTTAACAATTATTCATATCGTGATTGCGGTAGTTCTTATTCTTACCGTTCTTCTTCAGCATGGCAAGCAGCAGGGCTTGTCGGGTGCTATTGCAGGCGGTGCGGAGACATTCTTCGGCAAGAACAAGGGCAGAACAATAGATGCAATGCTTAAGAAGCTGACAGCAGTTTTTGCTGTACTCTTTATCGTAAGCTCATTGGCACTCGCCGCTCTTTCTGCCGCTGAGTACAAGGCAGATATTGAGGCAACAGAGATAACAGAGACAGCCGATACAACTGACGCTGCAGCAGATCAGCAGGTAGAGGTTTCGGTTGATGAAGAGGGTAACCTTGTTGATGCTGAGGGTAATATTGTTATGACAGCAGAGCAGATGGCAGAGCAGGAAGCTGCAGCTGCAGCTGAGGGTGAAGAGGCGCCTGCAGAAGGCGAAACTGCACCTGCAGAGGGTGAGACAACAGAGACACCTGCTGAATAATATATTTTGTATGAATATAAAAGGACAACATTGCTTTGTTGTCCTTTTTGCTTTATAGGTAATTTGCGGAGCAGTGATTGCGCCGCGATAAATTTGCAGAGGAGACGCAGATGGGAATAACACTTAAAAAGGCAGTCGGGCATTTTATAACAATTACACGGCATCGGCATGTTGTGATTGCACACAGCAAAAAGGCGGGAATTTTTTGGCAGGGACTTTTCCATGACCTGTCCAAATATTCGCCGTGTGAATTTTGGGTTGGTGCAAGGTATTATCATCACGGAGAAAAAAGTCCCAACGAGGAGGAGCGGCGGATGTTTGGATACTCGTCCGCGTGGCTGCATCACAAGGGCAGGAACAAGCATCATTTTGAGTATTGGTCGGATTATGATACAAAGACGCATGAGTATAAGCCGGTTAAGATGCCGATGAAATATATTGCAGAGATGTTTTGCGACAGGGTTGCGGCAAGTAAAATTTATCAGGGCGAAAAATACACCGATAGCCACCCGATTGAATATTTTAAAAGGGGAGTTGCAAAAATGCCAATTCATCCTGATACGGCAGAGATAATCGAAAGGCTTTTAAGTATCCTTGCAGACAAAGGCGAGGATGCGGCGTTTGCAGAAATACGAAGATTACTGCACAATTAATTGTAAAAAATTTTGAAATTCCCTTGTAATAAACCATTTTTTGTGATATTATTAAAGGAATAGTTGAAATTCATAAGTTAAGGAATGATTTGCATATGAAAGAGAAATTAAGTCAAATAAAGTCAGCGGCAGAGGCGGCACTTGCTTCTGCGGATAGCCTTGCGGCACTTGAGGAGCTTCGGGTTAAATTCCTCGGCAAAAAGGGCGAGCTTACATCTGTTATGAAGGGCATGGGTGCGCTTACTCCTGAGGAGCGTCCCGTTATAGGACAGCTTGCAAACGAGGTTCGCGATTTTATCGGGGGAGCACTCGATGCCAAGGTTGCAACGCTTGAGGCAGAGAAGGCGGAAAAGAAAATTCTTGAAGAGACAATAGATGTTACAATCCCCGGCAAAAGACCGCAAAAGGGAAAGAAACATCCGCTTACCACTGTACTTGATGACCTTAAGGATATATTTATCGGTATGGGATTTTCGATAGTTGACGGCCCCGAGGTTGAGCTTGATTACTACAACTTTGAGGCACTCAATATTCCCAAAGACCACCCTGCGAGAGATACTCAGGATACATTTTATATAAATGACAATGTAGTTCTTCGTACACAGACCTCGCCCGTTCAGATAAGAACGATGGAGCAGCAAAAGCCTCCCATCAGAATTATATCACCGGGCCGTGTTTACAGAAGTGATGCGGTAGACGCTACACATTCGCCTGTTTTCCATCAGGTAGAGGGACTTGTTATAGATAAGGGAATAACCATGGCTGACCTTAAAGGAACGCTTGAGGTATTCGTTCACAAGCTTTACGGAGATGATACAAGACTTCGTTTCCGTCCCCACCACTTCCCGTTTACCGAGCCGAGTGCGGAGGTTGATATATCCTGCTTTAACTGCGGCGGCAAGGGTTGTCCCATATGTAAGGGCGAGGGCTGGATTGAAATTCTCGGCTGCGGCATGGTACATCCCAAGGTACTTAAAACCTGTAATATCGACCCTGAGGTATATTCGGGATTTGCATTTGGTATCGGTCTTGAGCGTACAACGATGTTCCGTTACGATATCAAGGATTTGCGCATGTACTTTGAAAACGATGTTCGTTTTCTTGAACAGTTTTAGGGGAGGTATTAGAGATGAAGTTACCATTATCTTGGCTTAAAGATTATATGAATACAGACGGTATAGATAATGCCGCATACACACACGGCATGACTATGTCGGGTTCTATTGTAGAGGGAATTGAAAATCCTGCAGCAGAAATAAACAATGTTGTTGTGGGTAAAATACTTAAGGTGGAGAAGCATCCCGATGCCGACAAGCTGGTTGTATGTCAGGTTGATGTGGGCGAGGAGGCTCCCATTCAGATTGTAACGGGTGCACCAAATGTGTTTGAGGGTGCTGTTGTTCCCGTTGCAAAGCACAAAAGCACACTTCCCGGCGGAGTTAAAATTACAAAGGGTAAGCTGAGAGGAGTAGAAAGCTTCGGTATGATGTGTTCGACCGACGAGCTTGCTATGTCCGATGAGAGAGCGACAGGAATTTTAATTCTGCCCGAGGATATGAAAATCGGCGAGGATATAGTCAAGGCGCTTGACCTTGACGAAAATGTTGCAGAGTTTGAGATTACCTCAAACCGTCCCGATTGTATGAGTATAATCGGTCTTGCAAGAGAGACGGCGGCAACATTTAACCGTCCAATTAATATTCCGCAGCCTGTAGCTGAGGGGAATTCTGAGAATGCAGCAGATTATGCTTCGGTTGAGATTGAGAACCCCGAGCTTTGCAGCCGCTTTGTTGCAAGAGCGGTTAAGAATGTAAAAATCGCACCATCGCCCGAGTGGATGCAGAAGAGACTCAAGGCTTGCGGAATTCGTGCGATTAATAATGTTGTAGATATCACAAACTATATTATGCTTGAATATGGTCAGCCGATGCATGCATATGACCTTGACCATGTTGAGGGCAGAAAAATTATAGTAAGAAACGCAAAAGAGAACGAACAGCTCGAAACACTCGATGACCAGCCCAGAACATTAAACGATGCAATGATTGTTATTTCTGATGAAAAGCGCGCAATCGGTGTTGCAGGCGTAATGGGCGGTGCAAATTCTGAGGTTTGCGACAATACTGTAAATGTCCTCTTTGAGTCTGCGTGCTTCAATGCGGCGGCTGTCCGCAGAGGTGCAAAGGCACTCGGTATGAGAACAGACGCATCTGCACTCTTTGAAAAGGGTCTTGACAGCGAAAACTGTCTGCCTGCTATCAACCGTGCATGTCAGCTTATGGAAGAGCTTGGTGCAGGTGAGGTTGTAGGCGGAGTTATCGATGTATATCCGACACCCAAGCAGCAGACGGTACTGCCGTTTGAGCCTGAAAAAATGAACCGCTTCTTAGGTCTTGATGTTTCTGAAAATGAGATGATTGACATTCTGGAGCGTCTTGACTTTAAGGTAGAGGGCGGAAATGTATATGTTCCCACATTCAGAGCGGATGTTGAGGGAATGGCTGATGTAGCAGAGGAGATTGCAAGAATTTACGGCTATGACCGCATTCCCACCACCATGATGAAGGGTGAGGTTGTAGCAGGCGGTAAAACTCCCGTGCAGAAGCTTGAAGATTCAATCCGCACAGAACTTTGCGAGTCGGGTCTTTACGAGATAGTGACATATTCGTTCATCGACCCCAAGGAGAATGCACTTGTAAACATTCCCGAGGGTGACAGCAGATGCAACTTTGTAAGAATTACAAATCCGCTGGGCGAGGAAAACAGCGTTATGAGAACCGACCTTACCTCGTCCATGATGAAGATTTTGAAGGTTAACTACAATCGCAGAAATCAATCAGCGGCACTCTTTGAGATAGGCAGAATATTCACACCCGTAGAGGGAGAGACCTTACCGAATGAAACACAGAATATCGCTGTCGGAATGTATGGTGATTATGATTTCTATGCACTTAAGGGCATAATAGAACAGATGCTTGAGAGAGTGGGAATTTATGATTTTGAGTTTGAGCCGTGCAAGGATAATCCCACATATCACGCAGGAAGATGTGCGACTGTTTATGCAGGCGGAAAATACCTCGGCATACTCGGTCAGATAAATCCGTCGGTATGTGCAAATTTCAAGATAGATACAGAGGTTTATGCGGCAATGCTTGACTTTGAGGTCATTGCAGAGCTGCATACATCAGACAGACATTACAAGGCATTGCCTAAGTTCCCTGCGGTTACCCGTGATATTGCAGTGACGGTAGACAAGGCTGTTCCCGTCGGCGATATTGTAAAGGTTATAAAGGCTCAGAAGTCAGATATTATTGAGGATTGCAGATTGTTCGATGTTTATGAGGGCGAACAGGTCGGAGAGGGCAAGAAGAGTGTAGCTTATTCGATTACCTTCCGTGCGGCTGACAGAACCCTGACCGATGATGATGTAAACCCCGTAACAGATAAGATTTTAAAGGAGCTTGAACAAAAGCTTGGAGCACAGCTCAGATAAAAACGGAAAGGAATGGGTGACTTTTATGGATTTCAGACAGAATAATTTTGAGAATACAGTAAAGTTCGATATTAATGCGGACCGTCCAATGAAGCCGAGAGAAATTCTGATGACGGTTCATAATGCGTTGACAGAAAAGGGCTACAACCCGATTAACCAAATTGTGGGTTATATACTGTCGGGTGACCCGTCATATATTACCTCGCACAACGGTGCAAGAAGTCTTATCCGCAAGCTTGAACGCGACGAGATTTTAGAAGAGCTTGTTGCATTTTATGTAGAGCATTAATTAAAATAAATATAATTATGATCCTATAAGACAGATAGGATGATAATAAAAAATGGGAGCTGATGTTATGGATTTTATGGAAAATGTAAAAGATGTTGCAGAAAGTGTGAAATCTGTTGCAAAGGATACAGCTGCGGTAGTTGCGAAAAAAACAGGTGAAATAGTAGAGGCGTCAAAGGTTCAGTACATGATGTTTGAACTGAAGAATGACATCAAGAAGTTATACGCTGAGATTGGACGCTTGACATATCTTGCACTCGAAGAGGACGAGGAAAACACACAGGAGATAAAGGACTTGTGTGATATTACTGCGGCAAAAATTGCAAAGCTTAAGGTTCTCAAGGTTGGAATAGGCGATGATGATACAGGCAGTGCAGGCTTTGAGGCAGATACGGCAGATGATACGGAGAGTGTCGAATAATGGTACTCATTGTATCAGACGGCAGTGCACTTGTGTCAGATGTCGAGAAGCATCTTGATTTGCATGGTGACAGGTATATTGTATATTATACCGACTTCAGGGCGGCAGGCAGGGTTGGGCACGGCAATGTCATAGTCGGTATGCCGACGGCAAAGTCTGTCGCAGAAGCTATACGCACAAATTACATTACTGTAATTATTGATGCGGTGGCGGAGCCGATGTCACGGCTGTCTGATGCGGCACAAGAGGCATGTACTGCACTGAAAATTGATTATGTAAAGTATATCAAAACCGAAAAACCCGACGGCACACGGCTGTATCTTTATTATTCGCATATTGCGGAAATGGTTATGAAATGCCGCGGAAGTGTGTTGTTTTACGCAAAGCCGTGTACGGTCAGTGCGATTTCGCAGCTTGTCGGGGAAGAGTATGCCGATAAGATGTATGTTCCTGTGCCTAAAGAGGTTGTATTTAATACCGCTGCTGCACTTGAATACAAAATTCCGCTCCTCAATGTTATCGAAACAGAATGCAGTTGGGGCAGCGAGACCGTTTCGGATATGATAAATAAGACAGGAGCCGGGTTGATTGTCTGCGACGAGGCAGACGGGATAGAAGATAAGATTTCTGCCGCGGAGACAGCAGGAATTCCTGTAATTTTCACTCATTCTATGGGCAGAGAATATAAATGCGTTGCCGCAACCGCAAGAGATGCGGTTATTGCGGTGCATAATTTGCGAAAAGGAAGATAAACAAATGAAAGTAGCAGTAGACGGACCTGCAGGAGCAGGCAAAAGCACAATATCAAAGGCTGTTGCAAAAAGGCTCGGCTTTGTTTATATCGACACGGGTGCAATGTATCGTGCGATAGGACTTGCGGCGGTAAGACGCGGAATTGATACAACCGATGCAAAAGGAGTTGAGTCGATTTTAGACGAGGTCGAGGTCAGCATAAGCCACAACGAGAGCGGTCAGCAGATTTATTTAAACGGAGAAAATGTTTCGGAGGAGATAAGACTCCCCGAGATTTCGGTTGCCGCATCAAATGTTGCAGTTATTCCTGCGGTTCGGTTAAAGCTGGTGGAGCTTCAGCGCAGACTTGCTGAGAAAACCGATGTCATTATGGATGGCCGTGATATAGGAACATATGTTCTGCCCGATGCGGAGGTTAAGATTTTCCTTACCGCATCATCTGAGGAGCGTGCAAAGCGCAGACTTAAAGAGCTTGTTGAAAAGGGTGTAGAGACCACATTTGAGGAGGTCCTTGCCGATATGGAGTACCGCGATAAAAATGATTCGGGCAGAGAGTTTGCACCGCTTCGTGCGGCGGAGGACAGTATTCCGTTTGACAACACAGAAATAACACTCTCAGAGGCGGTTGATAAAATCTGTGAAATAGTGAGGGGCAGAGTGGTATAATGAGTTTTTATAAGTTCGCATTGGCGGTCGTAAAGGGGTTTTACCGTGTTGCCTTTCGTATAAAGATAGAAGGAATAGAGAATATCCCAAAGGATAGGGCGTTTGTGGTTTGTGCAAATCATAAAAGTCTTTTTGATGCACCTTTAATGGGTGTGTGTATGCCGATTAAGATTAAGTTTATGGCAAAAGAAGAGTTGTTTAAAAATAAGATTTTTGGTGCTTTGATGCGAGAGATGGGTGCTTTCCCCGTAAAGCGCGGCAAGAGCGATATAGGTGCACTCAAGACGGCGATGAAGATACTCGCAGACGGCGAAATTCTCGGTATATTCCCCGAGGGTGCACGCTCGCCAAAGGGTTACATGCACAGGGGGAAGTCGGGTGCGGCACTTATTGCGATTAAGTCAAGGGTGGATATTCTGCCTGTCGGCATCTGCGGCAGATACAGACCTTTTTCAAAGCTTACGGTGAGGATAGGCAAGCCGATTGAGCTTGAGGAATATTACGATACAAAAACCGATTCCGAAATTTTACAAGGTATAACCGATATGCAGGTTATGACCGAGATTTCGAGGCTTTCTGAGGTAAGTACATATGAAAATAGAGATTGCTGAAAAAGCAGGATTTTGTTTTGGTGTGGCAAGGGCAGTAAAAATTGCAGAAGAGTACTCGGCGGCTGACGGTGATACCGTGACCTACGGTATGCTTATTCATAACAGAGATGTTACGGACGCGCTTGAGAAAAAGGGTGTCTGTATGGTGGATGATACAGACAAGATAAAAGACGGAATGAATGTAATTATCAGAGCGCACGGGGTTCCAAGGTCGGAGCAAGAGGCGATTGAGGCAAAGGGTGCAAATATAATTGATGCAACCTGTCCGTATGTAAAGAAAATTCATTCAATAGTTGAGACTGCCGACCGTGAAGGGAAAACTGTAATTATTGTCGGTGACCCCAATCATCCCGAGGTAAAGGGGATAAACGGCTGGTGCCAAAATCGTGCCTATGTTATCAATTCCGAGGAGGAAGCAGAGCAATTATTGTCGCAGAATATCGAAAAAAGCATCGCAGTTGTTGCTCAGACTACCATTCGGAGGGATTTTTTTAAAAAAATTGAAAATTTTTTAAAAAAACATTTTACAAATGCAGAAATATTTGATACAATATGTAATGCAACCAATGAAAGACAAAAGGCGGCAGCCGAGCTTGCCGCAAGAGCAGATTGTATGATTGTTGTCGGAGGGGCACAAAGCTCCAATACAAAAAAGCTGTATGAGCTGTGCCGCGACACCTGCGAAAATACAATCTGTATTGAAAATGCAAAAGAATTAAAAAAACATATAAACAAGGGGAGCTTTCCCCTACCTAAAAAATTAGTCGGCATTACCGCGGGGGCATCTACTCCCGATTCGGTAATCAAGGAGGTCTATTTAACCATGGCGGAAAACAATGAAATGAACTTTGCAGAGGCATTGGAGGAAACCTTAAAGCCCATTAAGTCGGGTGAGGTTGTAAAGGGTGTTGTAATCGGTATCACTCCCACAGAGGTACAGGTTGACATCGGCAACAAGTACGACGGTGTAATCCCGTTTGATGAACTTACAAACGATTCAAACGCTGACATCAACAGCCTTGTTAAGGTTGGAGAAGAAGTAGATGTTTATGTTGTGCATGTAAGCGACAAAGACGGTTTAGTTACTCTCTCCAAGAAGAAGATTGATGCTGTAAAGGGCATGGAAGAGCTTAAAGAAGCATTTGAGAACAAAGAGGTTCTGACAGGTCGCGTAGTTGAGCTGGTAAAGGGCGGCGTTGTTACTATCGTAAAGTGCGTTCGCGTATTTATCCCTGCGTCTGAGTGTGCTGAGAGATTTTTGGCAGATTTGGGCGTATTACTCGGCACAGAGCAGAGCTTTAGAATTATAAAGATGGATGCAGACAGACGCGGCAGAACAAGAGTTGTAGGTTCTATCAAATCTGTTGCAAAGGAAGAGAGCGAAAAGGCTGCAGCTGAATTCTGGGCAAGTGCTGAGGAAGGCAAGCAGTACAAGGGTATCGTAAAGTCACTCACATCATTTGGTGCGTTTGTTGACCTTGGCGGTGTTGATGGTCTTATCCATATTTCAGAGCTTTCACCCGTTAGAATTGCTCATCCGTCCGAGGCTGTAAGCGTTGGTGATGAGATTGAAGTATATATCAAGGAACTCAACCGTGAAGAGAACAGAATTTCTCTCGTAAAAGAGCTTAAAGAGCAGAAGGCTGCTGAGTTCTGGGCAGGTGCTGAGGTTGGTAAGGAGTATGAGGGTACAGTTAAGTCTCTCACATCCTTTGGTGCATTTGTTGACCTTGGCGGTGTTGACGGTCTTGTTCACATCTCTGAGCTTTCATGGCAGAGAATTAAGCATCCGTCTGAGGTAACCAAGGTTGGCGAAACCCTTAAGGTTTACATCAAGGAGCTTAACAAAGAAACAGGCAAGATTTCTCTCGGTTACAAGAAGGAAGAGGATAGTCCCTGGGTACAGGCTACCGCAACACTCAATGTTGGAGACGAGATTAAGTGTAAGATTGTTCGCATCCTTCCCTTTGGTGCATTTGCAGAGGTAGCGCCTTATGTTGACGGTCTTATCCACATCTCTCAGATTTCAAACGAGAGAATAGGCAAGCCTTCAGATGTTCTTGCAATCGGTGATGTTGTTGATGCAAAGGTTGTTGAGATTAACAACGATACAAAGCAGATTGGACTTTCAATGAAGGCTCTTATGCCTGAGGTTCAGGAAGAGGCTGCTCCCGTTGCGGATGAAGAAGAGGCTCCTACCTCATACACAGAGGAAAGCTCATTCACTCTCGGCGATATTCTTGACGCAGTTGAGGAATAATATTAAATAATGATAACGCCGCTCTCGGCACAGAGCGGCGTCTTAAATAAGGGGATGCGGTTTATGACCATACAAGAATTTGGCGAAAAAGTTAAGAATAAAAAGGTTGCGGTAATCGGCGTAGGTGTCAGCAATCTTCCGCTTGTTCGTATGCTTGCTCAGTGGGGCGCGGAAATATGTGTCCACGATAAGAGAAGTGCAGAGCAGCTTGGCGAGGTTTATGACGAGATATGCGCCCTCGGTGCAGAGACGGTGCTTGGAGAGGGTTACCTTGACAAGATAAAAGACGGTACAGAAATTGTTTTTAAAACTCCCGGTATTCGCTGTGACATGCCTGCAATCGTTGAGGCAGAGAAACGCGGTGCGCAAATATCATCAGAGATGGAGCTGTTCTTTGAGGTCTGCCCTGCCAAAATTATTGCGGTTACGGGAAGTGACGGCAAAACAACCACAACAAGCCTTATTTATGATATGTTAAAACGCGGCGGATATAAATGTTACCTAGGTGGAAACATCGGCAGACCGTTGCTCCCTGAGGTTTCTGAAATGAAAGCTGATGATATTGCGGTGGTTGAGCTTTCAAGCTTTCAGCTTCACACAATGAAAAAAAGCGCCGATATCGCGGTTGTGACAAATGTTACCCCGAACCACCTTGACTGGCATACCGATTTTGAGGAATATGCCGAGTCGAAAAAGGCGGTGTTTAAATATCAGGGAGAGGGCGGCAAGGTTGTACTCAACTTTGATAATAATATCACCCGTGCGTTTGAAAGTGATACAGAAAACGGAGTATATTTCAGCTCAAAGTCCGAGATTGCAGACGGTTATTGCTTAAAGGATAACAAAATCGTAAGAATGATTGGCGGCAAACCTGCGCGTGAGGTTCTTGAGACGGACACAATTTATATTCCGGGAATGCATAATGTAGAAAATTATATGGCGGCGGCCGCCGCGGTTGAGGGCTTGGTCAGTGACGAGGTTATCCGCGAGACGGCAGTTGAATTCAAGGGTGTTCCGCACAGAATAGAGTTTGTCCGTGAGCTTGACGGAGTAAAGTATTATAATGATTCAATCGCAAGCAGCCCTGCAAGAACCACCGCAGGACTTGTGTCATTCGGTGATAAAAAGGTGATACTGATTGCAGGCGGCTATGACAAGAAAATTCCGTTTGACGAGTTTGGAGCAGTTGTAAATGAACATGTTAAAAAATTAGTGCTTGTAGGAAATACTTCTGAAAAAATAGAGTCAGCGGTAAGGGCGGCAAAAAATTATAACGGTATGCCGATTTATCGCTGCACCGAATTTAAAGAGGCGGTTGAGATGGCAAGAGCTGTTGCGGAAAGTGGAGATATCGTAATTCTCTCCCCTGCATGTGCAAGCTTTGACCTCTTTAAAAATTTTGAAGTCCGCGGGGATACCTTTAAGGAAATCGTAAAGAGATTTTAAAAGAATTCGTAATTACAAAGGAATGATTTTATGGGAATTTTATTGGGAATAAATATTATGTTCAAGGTGCTCTACAGCATTGCGGTATATGCGGCATGTGCGTACAGCCTGTATATTATCGCAAAGCGTAACGGTGTAAGGTATCCGTTCCTTGCTTTTGTGCCGATTGTTCAGTATTATGTGATAGGCTCAATTTGTGAGGAGTATGAGCTTTTAGGATATCGTATAAAGAGACTTGATGTTGTTCTGTGTTTGCTTTTGCTTGTTCAGTCATTGGGCGGACTTGGCGGTATGCCGGGTATGCTCTTTAGTCTTGTGGCAAATATTTTTATCACACTTGTTCTGCACAAGTTCTTTTATTTGTTTGTGCCGGAGAATGCGTTTATCTTCGCTGTGCTGAGTTTGTTTGGCAGACTTCCGCTTGCGATTATACTCTTTCTTATCAAGGACAAGCCGATGCAGATGTCAGCCGGCGCATATCCTTACCCGTTTGCAAATAAAATAAGATAAATTGTAGGGGCGATTCACGAATCGCCCGATGTTGAAATTGAATAAATTTTTTTGCATACAGAAAGGGAGTCAATCGACTCCCTTTAAATTTTATACTATTTTTGCTCCGCTTTGGATATCATCAAGAACGGAGGTTACTGTTAGCTTGCCGTCATATTCGGCGGAGAGTATCATTCCGTTTGATTCAAGTCCCATCATCTTTCTTGGCGGGAAGTTTGCTATAAACAGAACATTCTTGCCAATCAAATCCTCGGGTTTATAATGCTTTGCAATACCCGAGAGTATCTGTCTGCGTTCGCTTCCGACTTCAAGCTCAAATCTGAGCAGCTTTGATGACTTAGGAACATTTTCGCAAACTACAACCTTGCCGACTCTTATATCAAGCTTTTCAAAATCATCAAATGTTACATCATCTGCGAAAGGTTCAATCTCGATTTTTTCTTCTTCAGGTGTGCCAAACTCAGCCTCAAGCTCTGCAAGCTTCTGTTCGGGGTCAAGTCTTGCAAACAACGGCTCTGCCGTACCAACCTTTGTGCCTGCCGCTGTTGCCCCGAATTCTTTAAGGCTCTCCCAGGCAAGCTCCGTTGAGCCTGTCTGCTTTGAGATAGCAACTGAGGTGTCGGGCATAAACGGACTTAGCAGCGAGGTAATAAATCTTATTGCCTCAGCAAGGTTATACATAACCGTCTTTAAGGTCTCTCTGCCCTCGTCGGTCTTTGCAAGAACCCATGGCATCGTTTCATCTATATACTTGTTTGCACGGTTTACAATCGCCCAGATGCAATCCATTGCATCTGCAACCTTTAGCTTGTCCATGCACTCTGCCGTCTTTTGTGCGTATTTTGTGCAGGTGTCTGCGAGGTCTGCATCAAAATCGGTTGCGGCTCCCGTTGCAGGGATTTCACCGTCAAAGTATTTGTTTATCATGGAAACGGTTCTGTTAACTAAGTTTCCGAGGGTGTTTGCAAGGTCGGAGTTAAATCTCTGAATAAATACATCATATGTTATATTTCCGTCCTGAGCAAAGGGCATCTCGTGCAGGGAATAATATCTTACCGCATCAACGCCGAAGTGTCTTACCAAATCTTCGGCATAGATTACATTTCCTCTTGATTTTGACATTTTTTCTTCACCGAAAAGCATCCACGGATGACCGAACACCTGCTTTGGCAGAGGCTCGCCGAGTGCCATCAGCATAATCGGCCAATAGATTGTGTGAAATCTGAGTATATCCTTGCCTATGATATGCACATCGGCAGGCCAGTATTTGTTATAAAGCTCACCCTTTTTGTCGGGTGTGTAGCCGAGTGCAGTGATGTAGTTGGAGAGTGCGTCAATCCATACATAAATAACATGCTTGGGGTCAAATTCAACAGGAATGCCCCATGTAAAGCTTGTTCTTGAAACACACAAGTCCTGAAGCCCCGGCTTTAAGAAGTTGTTTACCATTTCCTTTTTGCGTGACTCAGGCTGAATGAAGTCGGGGTTTTCTTCGATATACTGCATAAGTCTGTCGGCATACTTGCTCATTTTAAAGAAGTAAGCCTCTTCTTTTGTCTTTTTTACCTCTCTGCCGCAGTCGGGACACTTTCCGTCTACAAGCTGAGTTTCGGTCCAGAACGATTCACAGGGTGTGCAATACAAACCTTCGTATTCGGATTTGTATATGTCGCCCTGGTCATAAAGCTTTTTGAAAATTGCAGCAACCGCACTTTCGTGGTAATCGTCGGTAGTTCTGATAAACTTGTCATAGCTGATATTGAGCATATCGGCTATGTCCTTTATCTGTCCTGCAATTTCATCAACATAGCTTTGGGGCGAAACGCCTGCTGCCTCTGCGATTTCCTGAATTTTTTGACCATGCTCGTCAGTTCCTGTCAGGAAAAATACATCGTGACCTGTGTATCTTTTAAATCGTGCGATTGCATCTGTCAGAATTATCTCGTAGGTGTTGCCGATATGCGGCTTGCGTGATGTGTACGCAATCGCAGTAGTGATATAATATTTTTCTTTATTGCACATAAATATTTCCTCTTTTCTTTAGATTGTGCCGCACCTTAGAGGGCACCGGAGAGTTGTATATACGAAAAATCAAAAATTTATTTTATCCAATGCCAAACCCGGTTCCGCTCAAGCCGAGCCGCGGAGCGGCAATGTATAAATTTTTGATTTTCGGAGGGTTTAATTGCAAGCTACGCATTTCCCTCATATTCAATGCCAAAATGCTTGTACGCAAGAGGGGTAACAATTCGCCCTCTTGGGGTTCTGCTCAAAAAGCCAATCTGCATCAGATACGGCTCGTAAACATCTTCGATGGTATCGCTTTCCTCGCCGATGGTTGCGGCAAGTGTGTCGAGTCCGACCGGTCCTCCGTTGTATAAACGGATTACGGTCATAAGCATTCGTTTGTCAATCGCATCAAGACCGAGCGAGTCAACCTCCATCTTACACAGAGCTTCGTCTGCAACATCGTGGGTGATTTTTCCGTCTGCCCTGATTTCGGCAAAGTCGCGGACACGCTTTAAAAGTCTGTTTGCAATTCGGGGCGTACCGCGTGAGCGAAGTGCGATTTCCGCCGCACCCGCGCTGTCAATACCGATGTTTAAAATATCAGCACTTCTTGTGACGATTTCAGCAAGTTCATTTTGTGAGTACATCTCCAGCCTGAGTATAACACCAAATCTGTCACGCAGAGGTGCGGTCAGTGCACCTGCCTTTGTGGTTGCACCAATCAGCGTAAAGTGCGGCAGGTCAAGCCTGATTGACCGCGCCGACGGTCCTTTTCCGATTATGATATCAAGTGCGTAGTCCTCCATTGCAGGATAAAGGATTTCCTCGACGCTTCGGCTGAGTCGGTGTATCTCATCAACAAACAAAATGTCACCCTCGCCAAGGTTGGTAAGAAGCGCCGCCAAATCCCCCTGTTTTTCAATCGCAGGGCCCGAGGTGATACGCAGGTTTACACCCATCTCGTTTGCGATAATACCTGCAAGAGTGGTTTTTCCAAGTCCCGGCGGTCCGTAGAGCAAAACATGGTCGAGTGAGTCGCCTCTCTTTTTTGCTGCCTCAATATATATCTTAAGGTTGTCCTTTGCCTTTTCCTGACCGATATATTCGTTAAGGTGCTTGGGTCGCAGACTGTATTCAATTTCGCTGTCACCGTTCATCTCGGATGTGGTGACTATTCTGCTTTCGTTATCAAATTCCATAGTCCTGTTCCTCTATTTTTACATAAGCCTCGTCAAAGCATATTTTATTCTGTCCTCTACCGAGCCGCTCGCGCCTGAAAGTGCCTTTTCTGCCTCGGTTTTTGAATAGCCGAGAACAACAAGAGCGGAGAGCGCCTCGTTGCTGTCGTCTGCTGTTTCTGCAAAAAGCTCGTCCGCGGCAACATTTTCAAGCTCAACCTCGCGGAACTTGTCTTTGAGTTCAAGTATAATCCTCTGCGCACCCTTGGGACCAAGCCCGGGGGTATGGCTTGCAAGATACTTCGAGTCACCCGTTACAACACAGAGCGCAAACTTCGACGCGGAAATGTTAGAGAGCAATGCCGCCGCTGTCTTTGCACCGACACCCGACACGCCGAGTATCATCTCAAAGGTTTTACGCTCCTCGCAGGTTGTAAAGCCGTAAAGCGTGAATATATCGGCATTGGTTTTTATATTAAGATAAATATACAGCTTTGCAGGACTTCCAACTTCGCCAAGGTCATTTAAAGACGAGAGGGTGGAGAAGATGCGGTAGCCTATTCCGCCTGCCTCAATTACGGCATAGGAATCGGTCTTTTGCACAAGCCTGCCCGAGATATAATCATACATAAATATAATCCTCCATATAAAGATTATTTTATCATATATGTAAAATATAATCAAGAAAAATTTTAAGAAACAGAGCATACCCGAAGGTTTTTAATATAATTGTAATATGGCATAAGTTGACTTTTAAAACAGCGTATGATATACTACTGCTGTTTATATTAAATATTTTAGGGGGTTTTTACTGTGGACGACGGTCCGATGTTTATTCCTGTACTTTTACAAATCATACTGATTGCACTTAACGCTGTTTTTGCTTCCGCTGAAATTGCGGTTATCTCTATGAGCGATGCCAAGCTTGAAAAAATGGCAGAGCAGGGAGATAAGCGTGCAAAACGGCTTGTTTCTTTGACCTCGCAGCCTGCGAGATTTTTGGCGACCATTCAGGTGGCTATTACCCTTTCGGGTTTTTTGGGCAGTGCGTTTGCTGCAGAAAACTTTTCGGGCAAGCTTGTTGACATTCTTTTGTCAATCGGTGTTCCCATACCTGCAGGCACACTCAACAGCATTGCGGTTGTGTTTATAACTCTTATTTTATCGTATATTACCCTTGTTTTCGGCGAGCTTGTACCCAAGCGCGTTGCTATGAAAAAGACAGAACAGATTGCACTTTCTGTATCTGCACCCGTTTCGTTTCTGTCAAAAATATTTGCGCCTATTGTATCATTTCTTACATTCTCTACAAATGTACTGCTCAAATGCATGGGTATCGACCCCGATGCAGAGGAGGATGAGGTTACCGAAGAAGAAATCCGTATGCTTGTTGATGCAGGCGGCAAAAAGGGTGTAATTGACGAGGATGAAAAGGATTTTATCCAGAATGTGTTTGAATTTGATGACCTCACAGCTGAAGAGGTTGCGACTCACAGAACCGAGATAGCCATTCTCTGGACAGAGGACAGCCTTGACGAATGGGAGAAAATCATTCATGAGAGCCGTTTTACAAGATACCTTGTCTGCGGCGAGAGTGAGGACGATGTTGTCGGCGTACTTGATGCAAGGGATTATTTCCGTCTTGAAAATAAGACCTTTGACGAGGTTATGAAGTATGCAGTAAAGCCTGCGTATTTTGTGCCCAAGACGGTAAGTGCGGATGTTTTGTTTGACAGAATGAGGCGCGAAAAGCAGAGACTTGCCGTTGTCCTTGACGAGTACGGCGGACTTTGCGGAATTATAACAATTATCGACTTAATCGAACAGTTGGTCGGTGACCTTGGCACCGACGATAACCCTCAGGATATCTTAAGGATATCAGGGGATACATGGCAGATATACGGCGGAGCATCTACTAAAGATGTATACGAGGCACTCGGGATGGAACCTGATGAGGAGTATCAGTCAAGTACCTTTGGCGGACTTATACTGGCATATCTCGGCTCGATTCCCGATGACGGAACAAGACCTGAGCTGACGATTGATGGCTTTAAAGTCAGCGTAAAGCAGGTAAGAGACCACCGTATCGGACTTACTACGGTTACGCGAATTCCGACCGAGGAAATTTAAGGACAGGGGACAGAGGCTTTATGCTTGGAACTTTAGTAAATGTAATTGCCGTAATCATTGGCGGTATTATAGGACTTCTTCTCAAAAAGGGGTTGCCGAAAAGACTTGAAAGGTCGCTCATGACGGCGCTTGGTCTTTGTACGGTGTACCTTGGTATATCAGGACTTTCAGAGGGTGAAAATACACTTGTGCTTATACTGTCAATGGTGGCAGGTACGCTGATAGGCGAGCTTTTAGACCTTGACAAGCGTATAAACGATTTAGGACAGCTGATACAGGAGAAGTTCCGCTCTTTATCGGGCGGTGGAAGTATTGCGGAGGGGTTCGTGTCTGCAAGTCTGCTCTTTTGTGTGGGAGCAATGGCGATTGTCGGTTCTATGCAAAGCGGTCTTACGGGTAACCATGAGACCCTTTTTGCAAAGTCAACTCTTGACTTTGTGGCGGCAATTCTTTTTGCATCATCACTCGGCATTGGGGTGCTGTTCTCGGCGGCGTTCGTGCTTGTGTATCAGGGCGGAATTACCCTGCTCGCACAGCTTGCCGAGCCGCTGCTGAGCGGGGCGGCAATAGCTGAAATGTCATGTGTGGGTGCGCTTATTCTTATCGCCCTTGGACTTAATATGATTGGGCTTTCTAAGTTTAAGGTAATGAACTTTGTACCTGCGATTTTTTTGCCGATACTGTTTTGCACATTTATGTAAGAGGGGATTTATGTATGCAGATTTTTCATAACTCACAGGATATAAAATACCGCTGTCCGTTTGGCGCGGCTAAAACGGGAAGTGCGGTTAAACTCAGGCTTGATATATATGCGGAGAATGCCCCAAATTCGGTATATCTCAGATTATGGGAGGACGAGAGTGAACACCTTCTGCCCATGGAGCAGAGCAAAGCCGAAAACGGAGTATTTTGTTATACATACGAGTTGACTGTGCCCGATAAGCCGTGTCTTATCTGGTATTATTTTGTTGCAGATACGAATGAGGGCAGATTTTTCTACGGCAACAACAGCGATAAGCTTGGCGGTGTGGGTACGCTTGACAGAGCAGGAGCAGAAAGCTATCAGATTACTGTCTATGATAAGGATTTTAAAACGCCCGATTGGTTTAAGGGCAGAATTATGTATCAGATTTTTCCCGATAGATTTTTTGGCGAGCATGAGGGAGAAATACCCAAAAAGCGTGACGAATATGTAATTCATTATGACAGATACGAGGATATCTCGTTCAATCCTCATCCGTATGAGAACGGACCTGCCTGCAATGACTTTTATGGCGGAAATTTAAAAGGAATTATAAAAAAGCTTCCTTATATCAAGGCTCTCGGTGTTGGTGTGATATACTTAAATCCCATATTTGATGCGTATTCAAACCATAAATATGATACGGCAAATTATAAGGAAATTGACCCGATGTTCGGAACAGAGGAGGATTTTGCCAAGCTTTGCCAAAAGGCGGCAGAGCTTGATATCCGCATAATGCTTGACGGAGTTTTCAGTCATACGGGTGCGGACAGTATATATTTTAACAAATACAAAAGCTACGGCGAGGGCGGAGCGTACAATGACGAAAATTCGCCTTACCGAAAGTGGTACAGCTTTGGTGAGAACAGGTCATATGACAGCTGGTGGGGATGCAGTAACCTCCCCAATGTAAACGAGATGGAGCCGTCATACCTTGATTATATTTTAAGAGATGATGATTCGGTTATCAAAAAATGGCTGAGGCTTGGCGCGTCGGGCTGGAGACTCGATGTTGCAGACGAGCTGCCTGACGAGTTTATAGAAATCCTGCGAACCGAGGCAAAGAAGGTAAAACCCGATGCAGTAGTCCTTGGCGAGGTATGGGAGGATGCGTCAAACAAGGTCGCATACAGCAAGCAGAGAAAGTATCTGCTCGGCAGTGAGCTTGACAGTGTTATGAATTATCCGTTCAAGGATAATGTCACCGCCTTTATTATGGGGTGGGAGAGTGCACAAGACCTCAGCCGTCGGCTTATGTCGATTGCGGAGAATTATCCGACCGAGGTTTTGTATTCGCTCATGAACCTTTTGGGCACACATGATACAATGAGAATAAAATCGCTGTTTGGCGGGCTTGCCGAAAACTGCGGAACAACCCGTCTTTCCTCAGGAATGGAGGAGCTTGCAAATTACAGGCTTATGTGCGCAATGTTTATGCAGATGACATTTGCGGGAGTTCCTTCAATATATTACGGAGACGAGGTGGGAATGCAGGGCGGCAGAGACCCGTATAACCGTGCGTGCTTCCCGTGGCACAGTATTGACCCGACTCTTTTTGAATGCTGCAAGCAGCTATGTGCGTTGAGAAACCGTTTTGATGTATTGAAAAACGGATATTTTAAAACTCTGTATGCTGAGAAAGCCGTATTTGCATATGCCCGTTACTATGAAGATGGAAAAGACGCGTTCGGCAACAAGGGAGACGGAACATTTGCGATATGCGCGGTAAACCGCAGCTTTGAGGATCAGAGCATAAAGGTTGATGTTTCGGGATTTGATTTTGAAAAACTTCTTTGCGGAGTTAAAAACCCGATTGTTGTATCGGCGAAAAACGGAATTTTAGAGCTTAATGTTCCCGCTGTGGGATATATTTTTGTATACTCCGAGTAGGATAGCTTGCGAAAAATTTTTTTTAAAAAATTGAAAATTTTTCTTACGAAAAAAGAAAAAATATGCTATAATATGGATATAGCAACAGGCTTAGAATATTGCAGTAGAGGGTGAATTGCATGAGTTATGGCATAGGCGATACGGTTTTGTACGGCGCTGACGGAGTGTGTCGCATTGACGAAATTTCACAGCAGAAAATAGGAAAAGACACACTTACATATTACATATTAAAACCGATATATGATGAAAAATCTACGATTTATGTCCCTGCACAAAATCAAGCACTTCTTAACAAGATGAAGCGTATTTTGTCCGAGGATGAAATTTATGCGGCGATTGGCGAGGCAATTAATGCCGATGATAAATGGCAGGAGAATGATGCTGTACGCAAGGAGGAGTTCCGCGAAATTATTGAGAGCGGCAGTATTCCGAGTATTATCAGGCTTGTCCGCCTGCTGTACCTTCGCCGAAAAACTCAGTTATCCTGCGGAAAAAGACTTAGAGTTTCGGACGAGAATTTTCTCAAGGAATGTGAGAGGATGTTGTTTGACGAGTTCGCTCTTGTGCTGAAAATTAAGAGAACTCAGGTTCAGGCATTTTTGGAGGATAAGCTTGGTATATAAAACTAAATAATCAATGCACGCGCAACCAGAGCGGAAAGCACAATCCCTGTCAAATCGGCAGAGAGTGCCGCCGTTAAGGTGTGGCGTGTATTTTTTATGCCGACAGAGCCAAAGTATACAGCGATTGTATAAAAGGTGGTTTCGGTAGAACCCATCATTACCGATGCGATTTTTCCTGCGGCGGAGTCAGGACCTGCGGTTTCAAAGATATCCGTAACAACTGCAAGTGAGGCACTTCCCGATATAGGTCTGAGTATGGCAAGGGGAAGAACCTCTGTTGGCATCCCGATAAGTGACAAAAATCCCGACAATCCGTTTGATATAATTTCGAGTGCGCCGCTTGCACGGAACATGTTTATCGCGACCATCAACCCGACAAGCGGTGCGATAATTCCGAGCATGCTGTGCATGCCTTCCTTTGCGCCTTCGGTAAAGCAATCATATACCCCGACCTTTTTTACAAGGCCTGATACCACGAATATTGCTATAAAGACGGGAACTGCAAATATTGATATGTAGTTCAAAGTCTGTGCCTCCTCTCAAGCAGCTTTGCGACGGTTACACCTACAACGAGAGCACAGATGCTCACTATCCAGACGGGTACGATAACCTCGCCGGGGTTTGCAGAACCCCAGCTTTGCCGCATTGAGATTAGGGTAGCGGGCAAAAGCTGAATTGACGCGGTGTTTATAACAACAAACATACACATCTCATCAGATGCGGTGGCTTTGCTGCGGTTGAGCTTGCTAAGCTCGCCTACGGCTTTTATACCGAGGGGAGTTGCGGCATTGCCCATTCCAAGGAGATTTGCAACAACATTCATAACAATCGCGGAGGCGGCAGGACTGTCGGATTTGAGCCTCGGAAAAATCAGCCGCATTACGGGACGGAGAATACGCGCAAAAAGGCGGACAAGCCCTGCTCGCTCCCCTATTTTGGAAAGTCCCGTCCACAGACACATTATGCCGAGCAGAGAGATGTAGTTTTGTATTGCCGCAGCCGCACCCTCTGCTGCCGCCGCGGCTGTTTCTTCAACCCTGCCCGTAAAAAGAGAGGTTACAATGGATATTATTATCATTCCGCCCCATATGTAGTTTAGCATTCATATCACCGATATAATATATTCAGCGGAGCGGTGTTTCATTCGATATGGTGGAAAATAATATTACACTGTATTGTATGGACGGATATTATCCGCCCGATTATAAATTGAAAAATTTTTTCTTTGCCGCCCGCGGCTCGGCAGTGGCGGAACCGGGATTGGCGATTAAATCGATAAAATTTTTCAATTTTTAAAACTGCCGTTTAAGGGAGTGTCACTTTTGCTTGTGCGAAAGTGAAGCATCGGGTCGATGTGGGCATCGACCCCTACAAGATTTCACGAGATTACAAACGCTTGCTCTCGGCAACCCAAATGTTGGTTTGGGTACTATTTCCGCAAAGGATTTGCCTTAAAATTAATTCCAACAACAAAAATGCCTCCCCGAATGGGGAGGCAACATATTGTATTAATTTTTATGCACCGAAAATATTAAACAGCATTTTTACAGCCTCGGCACGGGTTACGCTTTGCAGCGGCATCAGGCTTCCGTCGGGATAGCCGTTCATAATTCCCTGGGTGCAGATGGTTCGCATACTTTCCTCTGCCCAGAACGGAATGTTTTCCGCATCCGTTGCTGTAACAGGCTTTGAGAGAAGTCCGTCAGGCAGCAGGCGGTTTAATGATATCGCAAATTCCATTCTGTTGATGTTTGCGTTTGGGCTGAAGGTGACACCGTATTCGTTGAGCTGCCCCTGCATTATACCGAGTGCATATATCGCCTTGACATGTTTTTCCGCCCACCACGGAATATCCGCCTTGTCGATGAACGGAAGCTCAGTATCGGTATAATCCTCGGGGTTTACACCAAGGTAGTTGCAGAGCATAATTGCAAACTCTGTCCTTGTCATATTTCTGCCGGGTTTAAAGAGAATTGTGTCTGTGTCCTCTAAACTTCCGTTTACAATTCCGCAGTCTGCCAGATACGAAATATAACTGCTTGCCCAATGTTCGTTTGTGTCTGAAAATTTGTTTTGTATAGTCTCAATGTTTCCGCTGTCAAAAAACTTCATAGAAGATGTTCCGTCATTGGCTGTCACAAATATACCTACTCTGTGATATTTGCCATCATCGGCAATGTCGCAGTAAAGGCGTCTCTTCTTCTCGTCATAGCGGAACGGGACGGCTTTTGCATCAACCGTTACGGTGATGTTGTCAGATGTAATTCCATCATAATATATGAGAGCGTTCAGCATTCCGTTATCAATGCTGCCGTCGATTATCGGGTATTCAGTAATGCTCGGGTCGGAGCCGCCCTCTAAAATCAGGACGGGTATTTCTACCGCGCATATTCCTGCGCTTACGGCGAGTATTCCCGTTGCGCCGCTTGTGTTTGATGCGTGAAATACACCGTTTTCTTCAATCTGTCCGACAGAGGCATCATCGCTGACAATAGTAAAACGGTAGCATGACGGATCTGATATGAGCTTTTCGCCATACCAATAGCTCTCAGCAGATAAGCTTACGCTTGCACCCGGCTCCATAACAAGCTCGGTTATCTCATAGCCGTTGTCAGCGTTGAATATAGAAATACTGTCAGGTGTTGCAACCGACGAAACCATAGTAGAGCCTGTCGAGTCACCGCTCTTTGCGCCGATATATACATCACCGTTTCCGTAGACTGTGACCTTACCGTCCTGGCTGACAGAAGAGGTTATTCCGCCCGTGACAGGGGTATCTGCATCATTTTCGATATAATATTCTATTCCGCCCGGAATGTTTGCAGGACCATACGAGGTATCATATGCCGAAATTACAGAAACATCAGCGGTTGCCCCCGACAAAAGTAATGCTCCGTAGTTGTTAAGGATAAGTCCATAGGGTATACCTGTCGGCTGTATCATCTTCAGCAAAAAGAAGAAGTTTGCACAGCTTCTCTGTCCGCCGTCGGAGGGGGAGTTGACAATCTTAAAATCTGTTGTTCCCGGAGTGACAGCGCCCATTGTGGTAGAGCCGCCGCCGTCAAGATTTATTGCCTCGGTACAGCCAAGCTCTAAAAGTCTCTTTGCAAGTGTTTCTTTTCTGATGCCGTAGCTGTAGCCGCTCTGTCTGCCGTCTATTGTATAGAAGATAACCGTTCCGTCGGGTTTTATTCCTATTGCACTTCTGGGTGCGGCACTCTCGTCCTCAAAGTCGGGCTGTCCGTTTGTCAAAAGCTTACCACCCGTGCAGCCTACGGCATATTCTGCCTCGTTCCAAAGCTCCGCACTTTCTGCCGCGTTGGTTGTAATTGTTATTGTCTGACCGGGAACAAGACAGTTAAGTCTGTCCTTTATGTCCTGTGCTGCCTCGGCTGAGACACTAAGCACCATCTTGCCCTCGGGAATGGGGACAGAACCGTCATGGTCTGCGATTTCCTCGACTACTGCGGTAATACTTCCGCCAAGAGTTATATCGCCGCTGACAGAACCGAGAATAACATCCCGTCCCCAATCGGGTGAATGGGTGTTGTCTGCAAAATCGTTTGTGTAAAGATACAGTGCGTATGGCTGACGGTATTTGTTTATACATTCAACTGTAAAGTATGAGCCGTCCTGAGTTGAAATTGTTGTGCTAATTGGGAATTTCGCGGTGAACGCTGTGCCGTCCTTGCGGAAGCCTATTCCCCATAGCCACGAGGAGTCCTTTGTGTAAACTCTTCCGTCTATTATTGTGTTACTCATGGGTACGCCCGTTTGGAAAGAGAAAAAGTCGGCATTCATACCCATGGCAGGATTGTAGCCTTGCTGAACAAGAATTTCGTTTGCCTTGGAGAGGGTACGCTTGCCGTATGCGCTCCAGCCGTTTGTAAGAGCGGGGAGAACATCGCCGCTTGGCAAATATTCAACATAATGCTCCGTCTGTTTGCCCACCGAGCTGTCATAAAATGAATTTGTCACAAGGGTTGTCCCCTGAGCCAGAGGAAGCCTGCCGCTTGTGACGGGAGTTCCCAGAACATCCGCAAAGGCAGAGGCGGGTATAAGTATCCGCAATATAATAAGAAGAAATGCGATTTTTGTTTTGGTTATGAACTTCATATGTCTCCTCCGAATGTAACACAATGCGCAGCTTGCAATGCGCAATGAGATGATTTTTGATTTTCTGAAATGATTTTATTTTAAAAACACTTGACAACACAAAAATTACATGGTATAATACTTATCTGTTTATAGTGCGAAAGTTTGCGTATTTCCTTTTTAGCGTGATAAAAAATAACCCGTATTTTGTTAAAAAACGGCGTTAAATCGGCTAAAAACATAGCTTTGTGATACAAACAAGGGTTATTTTAGCACACATAGATGAATTTATCAAGTGCTTATTCAAAAAAATTAACATAAAATTTTTGGAAGAATGCCTTGTCTGTCAAAGCAAGAATACAATATTTTCACATTTGAAATAAAGAAATTTTTATAATGAGGTGAGCAGTTTTATGGTACATCCTGTGAAACTGGGTCGGAATACTCGTATGAGCT
>JAZUCQ010000017.1:0-4911 GCA_045639145.1 Clostridia bacterium
TCTACCAACTGAGCTATACCCCTATATATTTAACTCGTATATTATATCGCATTATCTTGATATTGTCAAGAGGTTTTTTCAAAATATCATAATTTATCTGATAAATCAGGCAACATTCTTTTATCCGCCATGCCTCCCACAACCAGAAGAACAACGCACAGCACAACCATATATCCTATCTTTTCTACCTCTATAATCTCGCCAAAAAGCAATGCATTTCTGTAACCCTCGACTATTACTGCTGCAGGATTGAACCACACAAGCTTTCCGACTGTTCTGCTAAGATTTTCTGTACTCCAAAACACAGGCGTCAACCAAAATCCAATATTAAACACAACCGCAAGCACATTCCGTATATCCTTACAGAATACGCACAACGGTGCTAAAATTCTGCCAACCGAATAGATAAAAACCCATGCAAGCAAAAAAATCAGTATCAGGTATTGCAATGCAGCCAAGCTTATTCCCTCTGCAATACATAAAACTACAACTACTGCCATAAAAATCATATGCGAAAACATCGCCGATACCGCCCTCACCATCGGAAGTATTTCCGGATTAAATACAGTCTTTTTCAGCAGGTAGGAGTAATCTCCAAGGCTTGACGCTATGCTCCTTATCCCGTTTGATATAAAGAACCATGGAGCGATACCGACAGACAGCCACAAATAATACGGAACGCCGTCTACATCACCGCCGCCAAATGCCACAGCGTATACAAACCAATAAACGGCAACAGTTACCAAAGGTTCTGCAACTGCCCACACAATTCCCAGAACCGAACCTGCATATGCTGATTTAAAATCATAGGCGGCAAGACGAATTATCCTTGCCGCCCTTTTTATCAAAGAGTTTGCCATACTATTTAATAATTCCTTTAAGATATTCCATAAAATTATCCTTCAGATCATCGCGTCTGAGTGCATACTCAACCGTTGCCTGTAAATATCCCTGCTTGTCGCCAATATCATAGCGTCTGCCCTCAAAGTCACACGCATACATTCCCTGCTCCTTTGCAAGGCTGCACAATGCGTCAGTGAGCTGAATTTCACCGCCTGCACCCGGCTTGGTTTTCTTTAGATGCTCGAAAATCTCAGGAGTTATAACATATCTGCCAAGTACCGCAACATTACTCGGTGCTTCCTCGGGCTTTGGTTTTTCCACCATGCCCGAAACAGTATAAATTCTGTCACCAATCAGCTCGCCTGCGATACAGCCATACTTCTGCGTATCCTGTTTAGCCACCGTATTTACGCCAAGCACGGATTTTCCGTACTTGTTATATACATCAACAAGCTGACCTATACACGGCTTTTCATCATTATAAACCACATCATCGCCGAGCAGAACCGCAAATGGCTCATCGCCGACAAAGCTCTCTGCACAGAGAACTGCATGACCGAGTCCGAGAGCCTCTTTCTGACGGATTGAGACAACTCTTGCCATTTCGCCGATTTTCTTTACGGCTTCGGCAAGTTCTGTCTTTCCGCCCTTTTCCAGAAGATGCTCAAGCTCAAGCGTCCTGTCAAAATGGTCCTCAACCGCCTTTTTGTAAGAGCTTGTGATGATGCATATTTCCTCTATCCCCGATTTTACTGCCTCCTCCACTATATACTGGATAGCAGGTGTATCAACTATCGGAAGCATCTCTTTTGGCATAGACTTTGTTGCAGGCAAAAATCTCGTTCCCCAGCCTGCCGCAGGAATAACAGCTTTTCTTACTTTTTTCATAATAATTTCCATGGCCTTTCTGCCCACAAATAGTTATTAAAATCATATTATACGCCTACCATGGGCACACAAGGCGTATAATGGAAATTTACGCGCACCGCCGGAGACAATAACTTAACTTTTCAAGTTAAGTCTCCTTTTGTAATGTTATTTTCTATTATCCAATTTGGAAGTCCCGTTTGGATTGCATGCATAGTTTTTGTTTTGAAGAACCTGTCCTGCTTGGTTTTCTCGTTTATAAAATCCTTCATATCCTGTCGTTTGGACATTCCGTCCATGGGACACGGATTAAATACCACGGGCAGATTTTCGCGCCTTGCAAAGCCGCGTATCTCCCCCTCGGGCAGATAAATCATGGGTCTTATCACATAGACATCACGCCTTGACAGATATGTCACGGGCGAAAAGCACCCAAGCCGTCCCTCATAAAACAGCGAAAGAAAAAATGTCTCCAAAACATCCTCGTTATGATGGCCGAGAGCCACCTTGTTGCAGCCAAGCTCTACCGCAAGGTCATTCACGCCCCCTCGTCGCATCTTTGCACAGAGCGAGCAAGGATTTTTCTCCTTCCGCACATCAAATATTATCTCCGCAATGTCCGTCTTTTTAACGACATATTCAACACCGAGACTGTCGCAAAGAGTTTGCACTTCGCTAAAATCCATTCCCTCAAATCCCATATCAAGCGAAACTCCGACTACCTCGAATTTTGCAGGGTAAAATATCTTAAGTGCAGTAAGTGCACACAAAAGCGTAAGGCTATCCTTACCGCCTGAGATACCGACAGCAATTTTATCGCCGTCCTCTATCATATGATAATCATCAACTGCACGCCTAACCTTGCTCAGAATTTTCTGTATCTCCATTTTTGCCCCCTCTGCTATACAAAACGGGGCGGACAGATATTCTGTCCGCCGCCGCGGATAGCAATTTATTCTTCGCTGTTTTCGGTGTTCTCTTCTGTTTGCTCGGCATTTTCTTCTTCGTCTTCCTTAGCAACACTTGCCACGGTTACAACCTTAACATCTTCAGAAAGTCTCATCAGGCGGACACCCTTGGTAACTCTTCCGAATGTGCTGATATCCTCAGAATCCATACGAATAACAACACCCTCCGATGTGATGAGAATAATATCGTCTTCGGGCGATACAATTCTCATTCCTGCAACTTCACCCGTCTCATCACTGATACGGTAGGTCATCATACCCTTACCGCCTCTGCTCTGGCGCTTGTACTCCGAAAGCTCGGTTTTCTTGCCGTAGCCTCTCTCACTTACAACAAGAAGCTTAGCATTCTCTCTTGCAGGGCACATTCCGACAATATAATCACCCTCGTCAAGAAGCATAGCGCGGACACCTCTTGAAACTCTGCCCATGTTGCGAACATCGGTTTCAGAGAAGCGAATTATCTTACCAAAATGCGAACCGACAAATATGTCACTGTCACCGTCGGTCATAGAAACACCGATAAGCTCGTCACCCTCGTCAAGACGAATAGCAATCTTACCTGCCTTGGGTGCGTTCTCGTATTCCATAAGGTCGGTCTTTTTGATAACACCTGCCTTTGTACACATAATGAGGCTCTTGTTCTCCTCATACTCGCGTACGGGAATTACCGCCGAGATACTCTCGTCGCTGTCTATTGCAATAAGATTTACAGCAGGTGTTCCCTTTGCCTGTCTGCCTGCCTCGGGGATTTCGTATGCCTTTATGCGATACATCTTACCCTTGTTGGTAAAGAAAAGAATATGTGCATGTGTCGATGACACAAACATATTGCTGACAAAGTCCTCCTCCTTGGTCTGCATACCGATTACACCTCTGCCGCCTCTCTTCTGGCTCTTGTAGGTGTCAACGGAAAGGCGCTTGATATAGCCTGCATGAGTCAATGTAATTACATTATCCTCCTCTGCAATCAAGTCCTCTATATCAATATCGTCGGTTACGGGTTCAATTCCCGTGCGTCTTGAATCGCCGAACTTATCGCGAACCTCCGAAAGTTCCTTTTTGATTATGTCAAGAACCATCTGCTCGTTTGCAAGAACATCAGATAAGTGCTGAATTAAAGCCATAAGGTCGTTATATTCTCTGTCAATCTTCTCGCGTTCCATTCCCGCAAGACGCGCAAGACGCATATCAAGAATCGCCTGAGCCTGAACATCACTGAGGTCATATCTGCTCATCAGCTTTTCTTTGGCATCATTGTAGCTGCTGCGGATAGTGTTAATAACATCGTCTATGTTGTCAAGGGCAATTTTAAGTCCCTCTAAGATATGAACTCTCGCTTCCGCCTTTTTCTTATCAAATTTAGTTCTGCGAGTGATAACCTGCTTCTGGAAATCAACATAGTTAACCAAAACCTCTTTAAGATTGAGCACCCTGGGGTCGGTCTGGTTTACAAGCGCAAGCATAATTACGCTGAAGGTATCTTCAAGCTGTGTATACTTGTAAAGCTGATTTAAAACAATCTGCGCATTTGCGTCACGCTTGAGCTCTATCACAATTCTCATACCGTTACGGTCAGACTCGTCACGGAGGTCGGAAATTCCGTCAACTCTCTTGTCATGAACAAGCTCTGCAATCTTTTCGATAAGTCTTGCCTTGTTCACCATATATGGGATTTCGGTTACGATAATCCTCTGGCGGTTTTCCTTCCAGTCCTGAATTTCAGCCCTTGCACGGAGACGGAGCTTTCCTCTTCCCGTGTGATAAGCCGAACGAATTCCTGCCTTACCCATTATAAGAGCACCTGTCGGGAAGTCGGGACCCGGGATAAACTCCATAAGCTCGTCTATTGAAATTTCGGGGTTGTCTATAAGTGCAATAATTCCGTCAACAACCTCACCAAGGTTATGAGGCGGAATGTTGGTTGCCATACCAACCGCAATACCGTTTGAGCCGTTTACAAGCAAATGCGGTATTCTTGACGGAAGAACAATCGGCTCCTTTCTCGTCTCGTCAAAGTTTGGCATAAAGTCGACGGTATCCTTCTCGATATCCGTCAGCATATTGAGTGACAGCTTTGACATACGCGACTCTGTATAACGGTAGGCAGCCGCAGGGTCACCGTCAACCGAACCGAAGTTACCATGACCGTCAACCGTGGGATAACGCAACGAAAAGACCTGAGCCATACGAACAAGCGCATCATAAACCGACGCATCACCGTGCGGATGGTATC
>JAZUCQ010000018.1:0-12204 GCA_045639145.1 Clostridia bacterium
GACACGGATACACTCTCCGCAGTCGATACAGCGTTCTTTGAGTATCTTTGCCTTACCCTTCTGAATTCTTATCGCCTGGGTAGGGCATTGCTTTAAACAGTTTGTGCAGCCCTTACACAAATCACGCTCTAACCTCACAGAGTGCCAATATGTTTCGATGTTCATCTGAAACACCCCTCAGTCTGTTATATATTTATAACCAAATCAATGGTAGTCCCCTGACCTACCACAGTATCTATCTTCATTTCGTCTGAATACATTTTTATGTTCGGAAGTCCCATTCCCGCACCAAATCCAAGTTCCCGTATCTCATGGGTGGCAGTAGAAAATCCCTCCTGCATCGCCTTTTCGATATCCGGAATACCGGGGCCCTGGTCACTGAACACAATATGTATACGGTCAGGCATAATCTCGACATCTATCGTGCCGCCGTCTGCATGGATAACCATGTTTATCTCCGCCTCATACATCGAAATTGCGACCTTGCGGATAATATCGGGCGGAAGTCCAAGCTGTTTTAAATGCTTTTTCACCTTGGCAGAGGTTGCACCTGCCAGAGTAAAATCCTGCCCGTCAACCTTGTATTGCAGTTTCATTCCGTCAGCCAAGCTTAACCGCCGCCTTTCTGCCCTGCAAGCCATTTGAGTAGAGCAATCCGCACGATACATACATAGGAAGCTCCGTTGTCATAATAACCATATCCCTTGAACTTGCAAAATCAATAATATCCTGTGTAGGTACCTTTCCTCTTACAAATACAACAACCTCAATATCCATCATCTCGGCAGTACGAAGCACCTGCAGATTTTGAAGTCCGGTCAGAAGTAACGCCTGCTCCTTTACAAAGGCGAGAACATCACTCATAAGGTCACTTCCGCACGCCTCACGCACCTCCATATCAAGTCTGTCCTCTCCTGCATATACCTTAGCATCGAGCAGTTGCTTCACCTCAGTAAGCTTCATAAGTATATCATCCCTTCTCCTAAGTTTATTCATATAATGTCACATATTATATCTTTAGAATAACATATATTTTGTAAATATGCAACAATAAAATAATTTATGGTTACAAATTACTCATCTCCTTGACACTAAGCCGCAAATGTTGTAAAATTACCTATGTATACTTTAATATATAAGGAGAATTACAATGCGTGTTTTAATGGCTACAATGAAACTTGATATCGGTGGTGCGGAAACTCATATAATCGAACTTTCCAAGGCACTCTCACGCAGAGGAATAGAGGTCACCGTTGCATCAAACGGCGGTGCATACGAGGCAGAGCTTAAAGAGGCAGGAATTCGGCATGTCAAAATTCCGTTTCACAGCAAAAATCCGTCATGTATGCAAAGAGCCTACAAACAGCTCAAAGCTCTTATACTTGACCAAAAATTTGACATAGTTCATGCCCATGCAAGAATTCCTGCGTTTTTGTGTGCTCTGCTTAACAAGCGTTATCATTTCCGCTTTGTAACCACTGCACATTGGGTATTTAATACACGCTTTCCGTACAACCTGCTGACAAGATGGGGTGAGCGTTCTTTGGCTGTCAGCGACGACATAAAAGCTTATCTTGTAGACAGCTACGGCATAAACCCCGACAATATTCGCGTCACCATAAACGGAATTGACCTTGACAAATTCTCAAAGGACACCGACTGCGGCTCGGTTAAAGAGGAATTTTCGCTTGAAGAAAGCAAGACAAGGATTGTCTATGTCAGCCGTATGGACACCGACAGAAGCCTTGCGGCACACAAGCTGATTGAGATTGCAGAAGAGCTTTCGGCACGGATTGACAATCTTGAGATTATAATTGTCGGCGGCGGCAACGACTATGAAAATATCCGCACCGAGGCAGAGGCGGTAAATGCACGCACAGGCAACCGTCTTATCGTGACAACGGGCAGCAGAACCGACATCAACCGTTTTTGTGCCCTTGGCGATATATTTGTCGGCGTAAGCCGTGCGGCACTTGAGGCAATGGCGTGCGAAAAGCCGTCAATCATTGCAGGAAACGAAGGTTATATCGGCATCTTTGACGAAGACAAGCTTCAGGTTTCGATTGACACAAACTTCTGCTGCCGCGGCTGCGGAGATACAACCGCAGAGAATTTGAAGAAAGATATTCTCACTCTTCTGACCGCATCCGATGAAGAATTAAATCGGCTCGGCAAATATTCGAGAGAGACGGTCAGAAAATATTATTCGATTGACACAATGGCAGATGATGCCGTTAAAATGTATATATCCTCAATAAAGTCAAGTCTTATAAACGAGGTCTCAATAAGCGAGTTTGATAACATAGAAGAGCATCTTGTTTCAAATCCGCTCCGCACGGGCGGAGGCGGCTATGATGTAATGATTTCGGGCTACTACGGCTTTGGCAACAGCGGCGATGATTCTATTCTTTACGCAATTATCCGTGAGCTGAAAGCACTCTGTCCCGACATCAGAATTATAACCCTGTCAAACACCCCTAAGGAGACCGCCGAGCGGTACGGAATTGACTCGGTTCACCGTTTCAATGTGCCAAGCATTGCATATCACATGCTGAGAACAAAGCTCCTTATCAGCGGCGGCGGAAGTCTTATTCAGGATGTGACTTCAAACAAGTCGCTCTCCTACTATCTTTCGATAATAAGTATGGCAAAGCACCTCGGCAAAAAGGTAATGCTCTACGCCAACGGAATAGGTCCTATAAACAACAGCGCTAACCACAAAAAAATCAACCGTGTTTTAAACCGTGTTGATATGATTACGCTGAGAGACACCTCCTCCCTTGACGAGCTTTCACGCTTCGGTGTTGACAAGCCTCAAATCAAGGTAACTGCCGACCCGTCATTTAATCTTGTGCCCTCGGGCAAGGACGAGACTGCGGCTCTGCTTGAAGAAAACGGAGTTCCCTCCGATGCAAAATACTGCGTTGTTGCAATAAGACCGTGGAAAACCGCAAAGCACGATTTTCACATACAAATCGCAGAGGCGGCGGCTTATGCAAGGAATAAGTATAACCTTGAGGTTGTATTTGTGCTGATGCAGCCGACCCGTGATGAAAAGATAACTCGCCTTACGGCAGATGCCATCTCAGAGGGTGCTCATGTGCTTGCCGGCGAGCTTTCACCTGCACAGCTTTTGGGTGTGGTAGGCGGTGCTGAGTTTGTTATAGGTATGAGGCTTCACACTCTTATCTATGCGGCAAGATGCAAAACTCCCGTTATAGGAATTTCGTATGACCCAAAGATTGATTCCATTATGGACTATATCGGTCAGCATTACCGCGTACCTGTCGAGGCTCCGAACCCGATTTCGCTTTGCAGATATATAGACGAGATAATGGAAAACCGCGATAAAATTTCAGCAGAGCTTGAAGCTGTTGCAGAAGTTTCCGCTGCAAAGGCATCCGAAAATGCACAGCTTGCACTAAATTTAATTAAGGAACTGTAAAAGAAAGGAACACAAAATGTTAGAGCTTTTTATATTTAATCATACTGCTGAAGATGAGGTAATATCCTCACTTATGAAATTCAAAAAAACAAAGGACGAAGCTTATTATTACAAGGCAGCAAGAGGAATAATCGAATTTTCCGCACATCGTCTGACCGACAAAAATATTATCGGCGAGTATGTTCTCCGTTCAATGCTTGAAAACGAGAGCCTGCCCGATATAACAAAACTCAGAAGCTTTCTGCGTCATGATATTAAGACGATATACAACGAGCTTCTTTCCTTTGACTTTGATAAGCTTTTTGCAGAATGCGGTCTTGTTCCGTTTTGCGATATTGATACACCCAAGATAAAGACGGGACTTGCAGGGTATGTCCGCTCTCTTGAGACAATGCTTGAATGTGACTCCAACGAGGCACTCGGCGGCGCAATCCTTGCACATACAGAGAGCTTCGGCACGGGCAGCTCTTCTGCCTACTCGGCACTCAAATGGAGCGGCGGCAGACTTGTCGGCATAACACGCCCTGACAGCATTACCTTTGATGACCTGACGGGTCTTGAACACCAAAAGAAGGTTTTAATCGAAAACACAGAAAGCTTTATTTTGGGCAGAGGTGCAAATGATGTTCTGCTCACAGGAAGCTCGGGAACGGGTAAATCCTCATGCGTCAAGGCTTGTCTTAACATGTTTAAAAACAGCGGTCTTAGGCTTATTGAGCTTAACAAGTCTGATATTTGCGACCTCTCTTCTGTTTTTAGTTGCATAAAGAATGATATTTTGAAATATATTGTTTTTATAGACGATTTATCATTTGAGCCGGGCGATATGAGCTACAAAATTTTAAAATCCGCACTTGACGGTCAGGCAGAGGCAAGAGGCAGAAATATATTGATTTATGCTACCTCCAACCGCCGCGGACTCATAAAAGAAACCTGGGCAGACCGCGAGGGATACATGAGTGACGAGGTTCACCGCAGCGAGGGAATTGCAGAGAGAAAATCGCTTTCTGCAAGGTTTGGTATAAACTTAAGCTTCTTAACTCCTACCCAGTCAGAGTATCTTAAGATTGTAGAAGATATGCTGGTTGCAAACGGTATGGAATTCACCGACGAAATCCGTGCGGCGGCACTTACATGGCAGATAAACTACAACGGATTTTCGGGCAGAACCGCAAAACAGTTTGTTGCAAACATAATGGGAAAATAATCGCATATTTTTATGTCATTTTATATTGCTTTTTATCGCAATTTGTGGCATACTTATATAAAACTACATATTAAATATTAGGAGAATTATTCATGAGTAATTCAAGCAAAGAGGCAAATAGCGGTGCAAAGCACGCTGTACCGAAAAAAAAGCAGTTTAAGCTGCCAAAGGGTCTTGTCGCAGCTTGCGCTGTTATTGTCATATTATTTGGCGTTATGGCAGTTTGGGCAAACACCTATACGGGCATTTATCCGTACACCTATGTAAACGGATTTCTTGTCAGCGATATGTCAGAGACTGAGCTTGCAGATTTTCTGACAAGCACCTACTCTGCCGACAAGCTGAAAAATCTTAAGTTTACTCTTGTATGCGAGGATATTGTATCAGAGCTTGGGGTTGCAGATATAGGACTTGTGTATGACAATGCTGCACTTGCAGAGGACATTGTCACCTCAGGCAAGGAGGGTAACTTCTTTACAAGAACGATTGCGTTTATATCCCGCCCTTTCAAGCCCGTAAGCATTACCCCTGTTATAGAATATAACAAAGAGGTTTTAGCACAAGCCTTTGACCTTGTGACCGAGCAGTATGAGATTGAACCCGTCGGCTATACCTTTGATATAGGGGAAAACCTCGTTACAATCCATGACAGAGTAAGCGGCCTCAAGGCAGACAGAGAAAAGGCAACCGCAAAGGTTGAAGAAATGCTCGCCTCAATGGCAATCGGTGAGATTTTACTTGTTCCCGAGGAGATTACACCCGAGCCTCTTGATTTTGACGAATTCTACAAATGGCTCACATCAGATGCTCAGGATGCGTATTACGAAAAAGTTGACAGTAAGGTAATCGTTCGCGATTCCAAACCCAAATGCGAGGTTGACAGACAGGTTGTTGCAGATGCTCTCAGCACGCTTGATGGCTCCGACTTAACCTCTGTTCAAATTGCAGTTAAAACCAGCCAGCCTGAGAATACATCTGACCATCTTAGAGAAATTCTCTATAAGGATAAGCTCGGCTCGTACAGCACAGGCTATGGTGGAAGCTCCGCCGCAAGAGCTAACAATGTCCGTCTTGCAACATCAAGGGTTGACGGAATTGAGCTTATGCCGGGCGAGGAGTTTTCGTACGATGATACAATTCTGCCGAGAACCGCAGCAAACGGATATATGGCGGCGGCTGTATATGTGGGCAACAAAGTAGAGAGCGGTATGGGCGGCGGTATCTGCCAACCCTCCTCCACTCTTTATGCGGCGGCACTTTATGCCAACCTTGAAATTGTAGAGCGGCACAATCATTCGCTTACCGTAAGCTATCTGCCGCCCGGTCTTGATGCCACCATAGCAGAGGGTTATCTTGATTTGAGGCTTAAAAATAACACAGACTATCCTGTAAAGATTTCCGCATCGGCATCAGGCGGTATTGTATCATTCTCTATCTACGGATATAACGAGAATAATACCAGCGTTGATATCCTGCGCAGCTTCTCAAACGGAAAATATTATGTAACGCGTGTTGTAAAAGAAAACGGTGTAGAGGTCAGACACGAACAGATGACATCTAGCGTTTACGGAACTCCTGAGCCTGACGAACCTGAGGAAGAGAAGAAACCCGAGGAAGAAAAACCTGCGGAGGGCGAAACACCTGAAAACGGTGAAACGCCTGCCGACGCAGCGACTCCCGAGGAGACTGCGCCCGAGGTAACAGCTCCGACAGAACAGGCTCCTCCCGAGGCTGCTCCGACACCTCAGCCCGAGACAAGCACTCCGCCTGCTGTATCAGAGACAGCCAAAGAGCCAACACCTGTTACTCCATCGGCGCCGACGGTTGCCGAGTAATATTAAAACTAAATACAGAAATCCTTCGGGGATCGGTGAAATTCCGTACCGGCGGTAAAGTCCGCGAGCAAAGCTTTTGCTGATTTGGTGAAATTCCAAAACCGACAGTATAGTCTGGATGTGAGAACAGGTTGCATATTTTATATGCTTAAATTTTATTCCCCCAAGGCAAACCTTGGGGGGTATTTTATGGAGGAAATTATAATGAAAACAAAACATTTATCTGTCAGAGCTCTTGTCAGCATTGCGGCGGCATCTGCCGTCTCATTTGTACTTATGCAGTTTAACTTTAATCTGCCCTTTGCACCTGCCTTTGTAAAGCTGGACTTATCCGATGTGCCTGCTCTTATTATGGCATTTAGTATAGGACCGCTTGCAGGGGTTCTGACAGAGCTTGTGAAAAACCTGCTGAATTTGTTTGTGACATCAACCTCAGGCGTGGGAGAGCTTTCTAACTTTCTGCTCGGTTGTATGTTTGTAGCGCCTGCAGGATTTATATACCGAAAAAACAAGACAAGAAAAACCGCCCTTGTCGCAATGCTTACAGGTACACTCTGCTTTGCAATCGGCGGAATATTCTCAAATCTTTTCATTATGTTCCCGTTTTATACACTTGTGTCGGGAATATCAATGGAGGCAATAATTGCAATGTGCAGTAAAATACTGCCCTTTGTAAATACCGAGGCAGAGGTTATTCTCCTCAGCGTAACACCCTTTAACATCTTAAAAGGAGTTATTGTATCGGTTGTAACATTTTTGCTCTACAAGCATATAACTCCTATAATTAAGGGAAGACGATAAAGGAATTATAATAATCCCCATTCTCCAAATGGATAATGGGGATTATTTTACCTTACTCTTTTATAAAATCAAGCACCTGCCTGATATTCTTTTTTCCGAATGATACCTTATCATCGTTAATTACAAGACATGGGACACTCATTACCTTATAACGGTCTCTGAGGTTATCAAAATGGCTTATATCGTATACCTCTGCAGTTACCAGCTTATTTTTTGACGCTATTTTCTGGGCGGCAATCACCAAATCAGGGCACATCGAACAAGACAGCGTAACAAGAATTTTGATATCCGTCTGTTTATCAATATTTGCAATATCCTCCAAAACATCTTCATCAATACTCTGTCCGTCTCCTGCGGCATTGTAAATACCGATAACAAACGATGTGAATTCATGACCGCCCGGCACTCCGTGAAAGGCGAGACCCGTTTCCTCTCCGTCTTGATAACAAATTTTCACACACGGTGCAGTCTCAGATGATGTCTGTCTGTCTGCAACCTCAACCGTCAGTTTATCGGAGAGTGCCGCCAAAGCTGACATATACTCCTCAAGTTCTGTTGACACAGGACGCTCATCAAGGTATAATCTGAGCACTATGTCACGCTCAACTCTCTCAAACATAGCGTTCAGCTGATTTTTCATCTCTGCCGTAAAAGGTCCTCCCTCACCGCCTGAAGATATGGTCACATCATTTTTTTCTGTTTCCCGTATAATCGGGTGCACCCCTGTTTTCGCCTGCATTGCCGCTGCATACTTTTCAAGCTCTGTTGCCGCTAATGCTCCGTCACCCGTAGCCGTTACAACCTGACGCAGCGGTTTGATACATACATCTCCTGCAGCATATACACCGTCAATGTTTGTCTTTTGTGACGAGTCAGAGATTATATAGCCGTATTCGTCTAAATCCACAACACCGCGTACAAGGTCGGTTGCAGGGGCGTAACCTACAAACACAAACACGCCAAAGGTTTCTCCGTCCTTAGCTTTAAACTCTGTTACCTCTCCGCTGTTTATATTTTTGTAGCGGATATAGTTAAGTCCGTTATCTCCCGATACCTCCTCTACAACCGTATTGGTCAAAACAGTAATCTTCTCATGATTTTTTGCAGGCTCGGCAACAGCGGCTGCACATGTAAAGTCCTCTTCACGAACAAGAATTGTTACATGACGGGCAAACTTTGTCAGAAAAACGCTTTCTTCTGCTGCCGCATAACCGCCGCCTACCACATAAATATCCTTGCCTGCAAAGAATTCACCGTCACATGTGGCGCAATATGCAACACCATGTCCCTTGTGCTCCTCCTCACCTTTGAAGCCGACACTCCTCGGGTGTGCACCTGTTGCCAAAAGTATTCCAAAGCAATTAAAATCTCCACGGTCTGTGCATACAGTTTTTATATCGCCGTCAACTTTCACCGTCTCTGCCTCAGCCATAAGAAATTCTGCACCAAAATCCTCTGCCTGGCGGCGCATTGTTTCGCTTAGCTCTCTTCCGCTCGTCTTTGCCACCCCGGGATAATTTACTACCTCATCTGTAATTGTAATCTGTCCGCCAAACCGCTCCTTTTCCATCACCAAAACGCGATATTTGGCACGGGCAAGATAGAGCGCGGCACAAAGTCCTGCAGGACCGCCGCCAATCACAATAACATCATAAAGCTTGTCAAGGTTTATATTCTGCCTGCTCTCCATTACAGTTGACCTACCAAATCTAAACTCGGCTTTAAGGTTTCAGCTCCCGGTCTCCAGTTCGCAGGGCAAACCTGGTCACCGTGTGCGTGAACAAACTGACACGCCTGAACCTTTCTTAAAAGCTCCTCTGCGTTACGGCCTACATTGCCTGCCGTTACCTCATATCCAACAATTTTACCCTCGGGATTTATAATAAATGTGCCTCGTTCTGCCAGACCGTCAGTCTCAATAAGCACACCAAAATCCCGTGAAATTGCATGGGTCGGGTCACCAATCATGGGATAATTAATTTTTTTGATACGCTCCGAGGTATCATGCCATGCCTTGTGAACAAAGTGAGTATCGGTAGATACCCCATAAATCTCACAGCCGATAGCCTTAAACTCCTCGTATTTGTTTGCCAAATCCTCAAGCTCTGTCGGGCAGACAAAAGTAAAATCCGCAGGATAGAAAAAGAAAACACTCCACTTTCCCAATATATCCTCTTTTGACACGCCCTTAAAGTCATTGTCATGAAACGCTATTGCTCTGAAATCCGAAACTTCCTTGTTTATCATTGACATAGTAATTTCTCCCTTTCTAAGTTTTCTAAACTTTATTAGTCATTATTCAGTATCTCCCATATATGAAAAAAGATACATATTATTGAAAAAGCTCCCCATAAGGGGAGCTAAAACTCTACTTTCTTGCAACGAACAGCGTTCCTACCTGCTCGCCGTTTATTATCTTATAAAGGTTCTCGGGGGTTTCGCCGTTTGTAATTATCATATCAATTCCGTCGGCACACACAAGCTCTGCCGCAGAAAGCTTTGTTCTCATTCCGCCCGTTCCGCGTCTTGTACCCTCGCCTCCTGCACAGTTTCGTATTTCATCAGTTATCTCTTCTATCACGGGGATAATTTTTGAGTCACTGCATGACGGGTTTCCGTCATAAAATCCGTCGATGTCAGATAAAATAACCAGCAAATCCGCCTTAACAAGCTTTGCCACATACGCAGACAGGGTATCATTGTCACCGAACTCAATCTCATATGTAGTAATAACATCATTCTCGTTTACGATAGGTATTACGCCGTATTCAATCATTGTATCAAATGCGTCCCTTGCACTTATGTATCTCTGCTCGTCATCGAGCACAAACTTTGTAAGCAAAACCTGACCCGTGTTATATCCGTATTCGGCAAAAAATTTCTCGTAAATCGTAACAAGGCTCGCCTGACCGATTGCGGCAAGAGCCTGCTTTTCTCTTGTTCCCGACGGTTTTTCCGAAAGTCCAAGCTTGCCGACACCGACACCGATAGCACCGCTCGACACCAAAATAACCTCATTTCCCATATTCATAAGGTCGGCTAAAACACGAACCAGACCTTCAATTCTTTTAAGGTTTGTCTTTCCCGTTTCATGGGTAAGTGATGAGGTTCCTACCTTTACAACTATTCTTTTTTTATCAGACATCAGCTTGTCCTCCCCGATTTTTATATTCATCGCAAAACAGCTTTAATACATCCCGCATCTCCTGCGGAGAATTCGCCTTGTTGGCACGCTCTCTTAAAACAGCACCGCCCGATATTCCTTTAAAGTACCATGACATATGCTTGCGTCCCTCTAAGACTCCGCGGCGTTCACCCTTTAATTTTATAAGCAGCTCAAAATGTCGCATGGCAACCTCAAGCCGTTCTGTTATATCGGGAGGCGGTAACACCTCGCCGTATTTTAAATAATGCAACACCTCGCGGAAAACCCACGGGTTTCCCTCTGCGGCTCTGCCAATCATAACTCCTGAACAACCCGTGTAATCGAGCATTGTCTTTGCGTCTTTTCCGCAGGTTATATCTCCGTTGCCGATTACGGGAACGGATACCTCGTCCGCCACTGCCTTAATTATGTCAAGATTTGCCTTTCCGCTGTAAAACTGTTCCCTTGTTCTTCCATGAACCGTAACTGTCGCCGCACCGTTCTGCTCGGCAAGCTTTGCCATCTCGACCGCGTTGATATTCTCATCATCCCAGCCTGCACGGATTTTCACGGTTACAGGAACATCTACCGCTTTGCATACTGCATCTATCACACGAGCCGCAAGGTCGGGTGACCTCATAAGTGCACTGCCGTCACCGTTCTTTACGATTTTAGGAGCAGGGCAGCCCATGTTAATATCAATCATCACAGCACCGCAGGACAGAGCGTCCGCCGCAATCCCTGCCATAATATCAGGCTCATGTCCGAAAATCTGTGCTGCAACGGGGTATTCAATATCCTCTGCCGCAAGAAGCTCCGCAGTTTTTTGGGATTTGTAATGAAGGCCTTTGCCCGACACCATCTCGGTATACATAAGTGCAGGACCAAAAGGCTTGGTGATACGCCTAAATGCTTTATCTGTCACACCTGCCATCGGGGCAAGCACAACATTACTGTCAAGAGTTATATTTCCTATTTTCATAAGTCAAATTTCCGTTTCTGTAACAAATCCCCGAAAAAAACGGGGATTTGATGTGTCAACTTATTTTACAACAATATTTATAAGCTTTTTGGGTACTGCAATGCACTTTACAACCTGCTTGCCCTCAATCAAGCCTTGAATTTTCTCGTTTGCAAGTGCTATCTCCTGCATCTCGCCCGGTGTAAGGTCGGGAGAAATTACTATCTTATCACGGATTTTTCCGTTTATCTGGACAACAACCTCAACCTCGTTCACAACAAGTGCAGACGCATCTGCCTCGGGCCAAGCCTCAACCGAAATATCGGTGTCATAGCCTGCCATCTCCCAAAGCTCCGAGGTGATATGCGGAACAAAAGGATAGAGCAGTAATATAAGGCTGTTTATTGCCTCCTTGATAACCGAACCGTTGTAGTCATCCTTTGCAACATTCTCTTTATAGTTATAGATAGCGTTCACCATTTCCATAACAGAGCTGATAGCTGTGTTAAAGCTGAAACGGTTACAATCCTCTGTTACCTTTTTGATGCTTGAGTTTACCGCAAATCTGAGCTTCTTGTCAGGCTCGGATACTGTATTTGAGGGATTGTTCATATAATCCTTCAAATCCTCAACCGCACGCCATACTCTGTTCAAAAATCTGTACGCACCCTCAACGGCTGTATCATTCCAGTCAAGGTCACGCTCGGGCGGTGCCGCAAAAAGAATGAAAAGTCTTGCCGTATCTGCACCGTATTTGCCGATAATCTCCTCGGGACTTACAACATTGCCGACCGACTTTGACATCTTTGT
>JAZUCQ010000019.1:0-21173 GCA_045639145.1 Clostridia bacterium
TTCTATGATTGGTTCTTTCGCCATTAGATTTTCTCCGTTTCTTAAATATTACGGATTACATTACATCCGTCATATCAATAAAATTATATCCAAAGTTTGCAATATGCTCTTTTCTGCCTGCGAGATTGTCGCCGAGAAGCAAATCGAACATTTCCTGTGTTTTTACTATATCATCAGGCATAACCTTGATAAGTCTTCGTGTCTCGGGGTTCATTGTGGTCTCCCACATCATTTCGGGCTGGTTTTCACCTAGACCTTTACTTCGTTGAATTGTATACTTTTTGCCCTCAAGCTTTGCCATAATTGCCGCCTTTTCCGTCTCATCAAATGCAAAATAGCTCTTGTCCTTATACGAGATTTCATAAAGTGGTGATTCCGCGATATACACATATCCCTCGTCGATAAGGCTTGGCGTTAATCTGTAAATCATTGTAAGAACAAGTGTGCGTATCTGGTATCCGTCAACATCGGCATCTGTACAGATTATAATTTTATTCCAACGAAGATTGTTAATATCAAATGAATTTAAATCCTTGTTATGCTTTGATGAAATCTCAACTCCGCATCCCAAAACCTTCATCAAATCAACAATTACATCGCTCTTGAATATCTTGTCATATTCCGCCTTAAGGCAGTTAAGTATCTTACCTCTTATCGGCATAATAGCCTGGAACTCACTGTCACGCCCAAGCTTACAAGCACCGAGTGCCGAATCACCCTCTACGATGTAGACCTCTCTGCGTTCCGTATCACGGCTTCTGCAATCCACAAACTTTTTAACTCTGTTGTTTATATCTAAGTTTCCGCCAAGCTTTTTCTTGACATTTATACGGGTTTTTTCCGCCGATTCACGGCTGCGCTTGTTTACAAGAACCTGAGCGCACAGCTTTTCCGCATCCAGTTTATTCTCAATAAAATAAATGCCTATCTGCTCACGCAAAAACTCCGTCATTGCGTCCTGGATAAACTTGTTGGTTATCGCTTTTTTGGTTTGGTTTTCGTAGCTTGTCATTGTTGACAGCGAGTTACTTACAAGCAAAAGGCTGTCCGCAACATCCACAAACTGAATTTTGCTCTCGCTCTTGGTGTATTTGGAATTCTGTTTTAAATACTGGTCAATCGCATACACAAAGGCATTGCGAACCGCCTTATCAGGCGAACCGCCATGCTCCAGAAAGCTTGAGTTATGATAATACTCAAGACTGTGATTTTCGTTGTTAAAACAAAATGCAAAGCTCATTTTAACTTTATATTCTTCGAGGTCGGCGCGGTCTCTGCCCTTGCGCTCTGTCTCGATATAATGAACGCCTGTCAACTCCTTGCCGTCTGACAGTTCTTTTACATAGTCAACAATGCCGTTCTCGTAAAAATACTCATGTTGTTCAAACTCTCCGTCTACTTCATTCTTAAAGATAAACTTTATTCCCGAATTGACAACCGCCTGACGCTTGAGCGTATTAAGATAGTTTTCGACCGGGATATTGATTTCTGTAAATACTTTGAGGTCAGGCTTCCAACGGATTTTCGTACCTGTGTGTCTGTGACGGAACTCTGTCTTTTGAAGCCCTCCTACATTTTCTCCATGTTCAAAATGAAGATTAAACTTGTATCCGTCACGCAATACCTCAACATCCATATATTCAGAGCTATACTGAGTAGCACACGCACCAAGTCCGTTAAGTCCGAGTGAATATTCGTAATTTCCGCCCGAATTATTTTTATACTTTCCGCCGGCATAAAGCTCACAAAATACAAGCTCCCAGTTGTAACGCTTTTCTCTCTCATTGTATTCGACGGGAATACCTCTGCCGAAATCCTCAATTTCAATCGAGTTATCTGCGTATCTTGTAACCGTTATGGTACTGCCAAACCCCTCCCTCGCCTCGTCAATCGAGTTTGAGAGAATTTCAAACATAGAATGCTCGCAGCCCTCCGCTCCGTCAGAGCCAAATATAACCGCAGGACGCTTTCTTACACGGTCCGCTCCTTTTAACTGTGATATACTTGAATTATCGTACTTACTCACACCATACCTCCAAATCTCTTACTCCTCTAAAGCTCCACCGATTGGCTCTTCCCTTTCTGTGCCTTCATCTCTTGAATCGGTTTCCCCTGAAGAGTTTGTCTCGTCCTCTTCACCCTCCTCGTTCTCTTCCTCGGGGGGAACATATCCTTCGTGTCCCGAACCGCAATATGACGGGATATTGCCGCTCGCAAAGTAATACGAGTCTGTCTCGGGGCAATCATCAGTCGCTCTGTATCCCGAATATGTGCAGTAGCTTACATTCACTACATCATCGGGTACATCAAGCCTTTTACTTCTGCTTTTAAGCACTGCGTGCGCATCATTCATAATTTTTCTGAAAACCGGAATGCACGGATTTGACGAGAGTGTTATTTCCTTCGGAATATCATATCCGTACCACACCGCCGCTGAATAATAAGGCGTATAGCCTACAAACCATCTGTCATTATTGTCAGAGGTTGTACCTGTTTTGCCCGCGGTATAATTAACACCCGACACCGATGCACCGCCGCCCGTACCACTTGACACAACCTCTCTTAAAAGCTGAGTCATAATAAAGGCGGTAGATTCTTTCATAGCGGTATTGCTTGATCTTTCTGATGTTAAAATTACATTTCCGTCTCTGTCAGTAACTTCTGTGTATGTGTACGGCTTATTGTAAATTCCGCCGTTTGCAAATGCAGCATATGCCGCCGCCATCTCCATTGTTGTTACACCATCAGTAAGGCCGCCAAGTCCAAGCTGTGATAGACCAATATCAGAGAATATAAATCCATCTACATCGCGGCTTTCTACAAGAGTTGTAAATCCAAGCTTTTGCGTCATAAAATCATAGCTTGTCTGTGCACCCATCTCAGAAATTATCTCAACCGGAACGGTATTGAGTGATCTGCGCACCGCCGTTCTTATATCAACCTTTCCTCTGTATGAGCGGTCATAGTTCTTAGGGGACCAGCCGTTATAATCCTTTGCTACATCATTGTATATCGAAACAGGGGTTATAATTTCATTTTCAATCGCAGGTGCATATGCCGCAATCGGCTTTATGGTAGAACCTGGCTGTCTGGGGCTTTGTGATGCACGGTTTAATGTAAGACTTGCATTCTTCTCGCCTATTCCGCCTGCAATGCCCACAACCTGTCCCGTCTCTACATCAACAACGGTGATTGCCGACTGTGCACCTGACCCTGCAAAGTTGTCTTCGTCTCTGTAAAATTCCTCAACCGCCTTTTGTACGCTTGGTACATATGTCGAATAAATCTTCACTCCGCCCGAATATATAATCTTGTCAGCAAGAGATTTTGAATATCCGTGAGCCTGAAGGTCTCTTAAAACCTCATAGATAACCTGGTCAACAAAATAAGAATTTGACTCGGGTTCTGTACTTTCACCCTCGCCCTCTGCCATAACGACAAGCTCCTGTTCTGCCGCCGCATCGTATTCCTCTTGAGTTATATACTCAAGCTCCAGCATCTTGCCGAGAACAAGCATCTGTCGGTTTTTGTTGTTTTGAGGATTTGAAATCGGGTCATATGCCGCAGGATTTTGGGTAATACCCGCAAGACTTGCACATTCTGCAAGGTCAAGCTCACTTACATCTTTTCCAAAATATGTCCTTGATGCTGTCTGAACACCATTGCAACCGCGAGACATATATATACAGTTTAGATAAAGCTCTAATATCTGACTCTTATCAAGCTGCTTTTCAAGCGCTACCGCTCTCGATATCTCCCTTATCTTTCGGATCGGAGTCTGGTCACGCTCACCCGTAACATTCTTTATAAGCTGCTGTGTAATTGTGCTTCCGCCAAGGCTTACACCGCTTCTGCCCGTAAGCTTGTTGCCTATATATGTCAAGGTAGCCTTTGCTGTACGAAGAAGGTCATAGCCTCTGTGTTCCATAAAACGCTCGTCTTCAATCGCTATAAACGCGTCTTGTAAGTCCTGCGGAATATTCTCGATATCCACCCATTCACGGTTTTCGGATGAAGTTATCTTTTGAAGCTCTGTCTCCTCGCCTGTCTCGGGGTCTGTATATACAATAACCGAGGTCTGGTTGAGCGTAAGAGTCTCAACATCAATGTCATCAATACCGCCCCAGTACCCAAGAACAGCACCGCCAAATGCAACACCTATTACAAGCATTGCAATTACTATTGTTATTATGAAAATCTTGAGAAACTTTTTGACATATTGTTTCATACAAAAACCCCTTCAGCTCTTGTTATATGTATGTCTTTTAAGCCGATAAACAATACATATTATTATTCCGCCCAAAAAAGATATACCTAATATATATTATAGTCTAAAATTTTAAGTATGAAAAGACCAATATCTGTTAATAATACATTAAATTAGTGTTACAAAACTGCTCAGCGTACAAGATATTGTGGCTGCTACATAAATACGGAAAGGAGAATATCTATGACTAAAAAACTTATCAGAAGCATAATGGTTGGTTTTTGCGTGTTTGCACTGACTGCCATAATTGCGTACTTTACCTGCATGGCTGCATACAGAATGTCTGCCGAAAAAGTCGCCGAAGCACTCTCCCCCATTCAGGATACCTTATCTGTTCAGGCAGAAAACAGTAACATTACACCTGCCGTCGGTCATTATATCGCACGCTTTGACGGCGAAAATCTCGCAATTTATTGCTGCACGGACGACCACGAAGAATTTATGTATACCTTAGATGTACGAATTGAGGATATTTCCGCCGCGGAGCTGTCACAGCTCGAGGACGGTATAATTCTGCCCACAAGGCAGGCACTTGCATCATTTGAGGAAGATTTTACAAGCTAAAACAGGCGGATATAATTATCCGCCTGTTTTACCCCTCTCTTATTCCTTTACCAAGCTTTGAGACAGCCTTTTTTTCTATTCGCGAAACATACGAGCGTGAAATGTTCATCATTTTGGCAATTTCTCTCTGGGTATAGCATCTGCCGTCTCTTAGTCCATATCTTAAAATTATAACCTTTCTCTCCCTCGGGTCAAGCTCATTCTTGATATTTTTATATAGCTGTCTCACCTCTATGCCCGTATTAATTTCATCAAATATATCGGGTGCATCACTCTTCATTACATCAATCAGCATAATCTGATTTCCCTCTTTGTCCGTGCCTATTGTCTCGTTGAGCGAAACATCTCCCTGAGTTTTCTTCTGGGCACGCATAAGCATCAGGATTTCATTTTCTACGCATCTGGCGGCATAGGTGGCAAGTCGGGTTCCCTTTGAGGGGTCAAAGCTTGAAATTCCTTTTATAAGCCCGATTGTTCCGATTGAAATTATGTCTTCACTGTCACGGACACTGCCTGCGTATTTTTTGGCAATGTGAGCAACAAGACGCAGATTATGCTCAATTAAAATTTCCTTTGCACTTTCATCGCCGTTTTGCCACAATTCGATATAATGCCGCTCCTCCGCCGCCGAAAGCGGCTTTGGAAATGAATGTCCGCTCGAAATATACGAGAGCAAAAGCGTCAGCGAACTGAGAACAGCGTTCAAAAAAGCAAATATCATATAACCGTCTCCCCTTTAATTGGTGGTAACAATTATATGATATTTTTTGTCTTATTATAATTTACAGCTTTTCCGTTTTTAAGTTATTTTGTATCGTACCAGCTTTTGCCGCTGTTCATCTCGACCGAGAGAGGAACAGACAGCGCGTACGCATTTTCCATTTCTTCTTTGAGAATTTTGCCTGCGATATCCCGCTCCGCCTCGGGTGCCTCTACAATCAGTTCGTCATGCACCTGAAGCACAAGTCTCGCATTGAGGTTTTCTGCCTTCAGTCTCTTATACACATTTACCATTGCAATCTTAATAATATCTGCGGCACTTCCCTGTATTGGTGCATTCATCGCTACACGCTCACCGAATGCACGCACCGGCTGCTGACTTGCTTTAAGCTCGGGAATATATCTTCTTCTGCCGAGAACCGTTGTTATATAACCGAGCGTTTTTGCGTCCTCCACCGTTTTGGTCATATACTCGCCAATTTTATTATAATGGTTCAGATATCCGTCTATATACGCCTGTGCTTCCTTTCTGGTTGTCCCGATATCCTGAGAGAGGGAGAACGCTCCTATTCCGTAAACAATACCAAAGTTTACCGCCTTGGCACGCGAACGCATTTGCGGTGTCACCTCAGACAGCGGAATACCAAAAACATTCGCCGCCGTCTGTGCATGGATATCCTCGCCGCTCATGAACGCTTCCTTCATTGACGCATCATCGGCTATGTGTGCAAGCACTCTTAATTCAATTTGTGAATAGTCAGCGTCAATCAAACACCAGTCCTGCTTTTCCGCTACAAACATTCTGCGTATCTCTCTTCCGAGTTCTGTTCTTACGGGAATATTCTGCATGTTAGGTTCCGTGCTGCTTATTCTACCCGTGCTTGTAACCATCTGATTAAACCTTGAATGTATTCTGCCCGTCTGCGGATTTACAACCGCACCGAGACCCGTCACATAGGTCGACTGAAGCTTTGCAAGCTGTCGGTATGTCAAAACCTTGCCTGCAATCCCGTGTTCTTCTTTAAGCTTTTCAAGCACATCGACATTTGTCGAATAACTGCCCTTTTTGTTCTTCTTGCCGTAAGTCAGATTTAATTTTTCAAACAAAATAACACCAAGCTGTTTAGGCGAATTTATATTAAATTCCTCGCCTGCCATTTCATAAATCTCGGTCTGGATTTCCTCAATACGCTCGCTCAGCATACCTCCGAATTCAGACAGAGCATCCTTGTCTATATACATTCCACGCAGCTGCAGGTCAGCTAAAACCTCCATAAGAGGGAGTTCCACCTCATAGTAGAGCTTATGCTGATTATTCTTCTCTATAATGTCCGCCATGCAGACAAACAACTTTTCGATAGCCGAAAGACGCGCAAATACTGCCGAGAAATTTTCTCCTTCGCCGCCCATCACCTCAAGCATGGAAATCTGTTCATTTTTCTCTTGATTATCCTCACCGCCAAGGCTTGTCTTTAAATACTTGACACAAAGCTCGTCTATACGATATTCTGAGCGTGTAGGGTCGAGAATATACGCGGCAAGCATCACATCAAACCTGATATTGTTAAACTCTGTTCTCTCTGCTCTTATTCCGCAATCCGAAAGCGCAATAATATCCTCTTTTATGTCAAACCCTATCTTGGCAATCGCGTCATTTGCAAAAAAGCTTTTCAGCTCACTCTGCGTAACCGCGGAATACATACATTCGTTTCGGTCGGATGTCTTTACATAAAGTTTGTCACCCTCGATAACATAGCATGCCTGTCCTGCATTTTCCGCCGTTTTAATGATATACTCAAATGATGCCTCGTATCCATCACCCTCAATGCTCGGCATGGTCTCTGCCTCGGTACCAAGCTCCAGCTTTTGCATAAATGAGCGGAAATTCAACCTTGAAAACAGCTTCGCAAGCTCCGCTTTATTATATTCCTGCATCTTCGCATCATCAAATTTAAACTTAATGGGAGCCTCTCTGTCAATAGTTGCAAGCTCATAGCTTAAATATGCATCTTCTTTGCCGTCGGTAAGCTTGCGCTTTACGCCGTCCGTAACTTCAAGTGCATCTATATCTGCATATATATCATTAATGCCGCCATATGTCTGTATAAGCGACATAGCAGTTTTTTCGCCTATTCCGCGCACACCCGGGATATTGTCCGACGAATCACCCATGAGCGCCTTTGCATCAATAAACAGTTTTGGGTCGATACCGTATTTCTCGCAAAACTCGTCTCTGCCGTAGTCGGTAGTTGTGGTCTTACCCATTTTGGTTACAACAAGCTTTATAACCGTCTTGTCGGAGGCAAGCTGCAAATCGTCCTTATCGCCCGTGAGTATCCGACATTCGACCTCCTGCTCCTCGCACATTCTCGAAACCGTGCCGATTATATCATCAGCCTCCCAACCGGGAAGCTCCAGACAAAGGCAGTTCATCGCAGAGAGAACCTCCTTCATAAGCGGCAGCTGGACAAGAAAATCCTCAGGTGCAGGCTTGCGCTGTGCCTTATACAAATCATATTTTTTATGGCGGAAGGTTTTTTCCTTTACATCAAAGGCGACGCAAAGATAGTCGGGCGTCTCCTCCTCTAAATACTTAAAAAGTATGTTTAAAAAACCATAGACCGCATTGGTCGGCGTCCCATCAGGCGCCGTCAGCGGTCTAATTCCGTAATATGCTCTGTTTAAAATACTGTTTCCGTCGATAATAAGCAGCTTTTTCATCTTTCATTTTTCCTTTGTATGTTTTATTCCGCCTTCACGGTAATGCTGATAACATCACAGGGTTCCCCCGAGTACTCCGCAGAAAACTCCGCTCCGTATCCTCTGTTATAATCAACAAATTCTCTCCATCTGTCGGCAGACAATTCAAACGAAATTTCGTCAGCGACTTCATTATCAACAACAATTCCGAAACCCGAAACAAATTCGGCAGGGTTTTCTGTTACAACAACACAGGTGACGGGAATATCTTCTTTATCCTCTGCAGCCGCTTCGGCAGTATACTCAGATGCAACTGCAATTCCTGCATTCTCCGCCGTCTCCTCACCCTCTCTTGCCATCATAAGAGGTTGCGACTCCTCTACTGCGTTTTCAGTCTCATTCTTCACATTTGCTAAGCCGCCTCCGCCTGATGCTGAAGGTTCCCCGTCTGTCTCAACCTCTGCCGCATCGGTATTGGTTTCGGGTTCATTCACAGCAGTTTCGCTTTTTGGCAAAGCAGAACCGCTCCTTGAAGTCTCATTATTCACGCGAGAATTGTCAGGTATATCAATATTGTTTTCTGTTATTTTTTCCTCTTCCGTCTCTTTCGATACATTATCGTTTTGAGTTATATCCTCTTCCTGAATATTTCCCTCTGCCGCGGTATCAATACCGGTTGATAACATATTTTCGGATTCGGTAATTCTGTCATAAAATCCGCCCGAGAAAATTCCTATAGCAAGTGCGGCACATGCGGCAATCGGTACAAAAGTAGAAACAGCATATTTATATATGCTTGTGCGTTTTTTCGCCATCTCGGAGGCTACCGCCGAAATCTCTGCCGAAACAGCCGCTTTCAGTTCATCCGGCACCTCAACATCGGTAATTTCTGCCGCCGCACCGAGGATTTCCTTTATTTCCTCAAGTTCCTTTTCACACTCGGGGCACGATTTTATGTGCAGCAAAACTTCACTTTTATCCTGCTCTGACAAATTATCCGTAACATAATCAAACAACAAAGAGCGGCACTCCTCGCAGCTGATACTTTCGCTATTCTGCACTTCAATCACCCCTTTCCTATCTTCTATCTATTTTGACGGCTATGAATTAAAATATGTTCCGCCAAATCCAAAATCTTTTTCAATAACTGCTTTCAGCTGTGCTCTGGCACGGCTTATCCTGGATTTAACCGTTCCTTCGGAGCAGTTTAAAATCCTCGCAATTTCATCATAACTAAATCCGCGGATATCCCGAAGGATGATTGCCGCTCTATGGTCAGGACTCAGCTTTTCCACCGCCGCCGCAACCATGCCTTTAAGCTCCGAGCGTTCCGCACGCTCCTCAGGCGTCGGGGCTGTATCTTCAACCTCAATGGCAACCTCGCCCTCGCCCGTATCAATCTCCGCATTGAGCGATGCATGGCTGTGCCGTCTCATTTTTTTAAGCTCATCAAGGCAGGTGTTGGTTGCAACCCTGTATACCCATGTTGAGAACTTGGAATCACCTTTAAAAGAACCAATATTTCGGAAAAGCTTTATCATAACCTCCTGCGTCATATCGGCGGCATCATCAGCATTATTTGTCATACGAAGAGCAATATTATATATCTTTTTAAAATACTCCTCCATGAGAATCTCAAATGCTTTGCCGTCACCCTTCTGCGCCTTTTTCACAAGCATTCTCTCGTCTGTCACAGTCATACACCTCCTTGCCTTGATACTAAAATCATCTTTTATTTACAATATCACATTTTACGCATTTTGTCAATTTAATTGCACTTCCTGTGAGAGAAGTAACGCTTCCAAAACTCAAGGCACAGGTGAATATGTTGCTGAGTGCAACCATCACGGCAAACGCGGCAAGTCCGCCGCGAGGCAAAGCAAAATATATCACGCTTAGCCTGAGCGCAAAATCCGCAATGGTAAACATAAGAATACGGAGCTGTTTTCCAAGTCCATTAAGCATAGAACAGGAGAGCGAGTCTATAAACATCACGGGGCAGAGCGGTGCCAGACATACCACTAAAGCTGCCGCATCACGGCTTCCGTAGATTGCCTCGGTAAGCCATCCGCCAAACAAAACGAAAATAGCCGCAACCGTCAATCCGATTATTCCGCCTGCCTTGTAGGTTCTGCGAGCCACCCGCTGCAGATTTTCTCTGCTTCTGACACCTGCCCTTGAAATCTCAGGCACAAGCAGCGACATAACCGAGCCGATAAGATTAAGCGGCAGTACAAGCATCGGCATTGCCATTCCGTGGATAATGCCGAGAGACTCAAGCGCCGCAGAATGTGACATACTGCCCCTCTCGAGTGCAGATACGATTAAAACCTCCTCTTTCATTCTTAAAAAACTGCAGCATAGTGATGTTACCATTGACGGAATAGAAACGCCGAGCAGTGCACACACAAGCTGTCTGCCCTTGACCTCCTGTGAGTCTGATTCAGGCAATCCGTAGTTTCGTTTCTCTTGTTTTATGTATAAGACGGACAGATACAGGCAAGATGACAGTTCGCCTATTGTCAATCCCAAAAATACCGCCACACAACCATATTCTATACCATACGGCATAAAATATTCGAGCAGAGTTTTTATCGAAACAAATTTAACTATCTGCTCCAAAATCTCTGACGAAGCAGGCGGAATAATCTTTCTCGCCGCATAAAAGCAGCCTTTCAGGCAATATGATATTCCCATAAACAATACACTCGGCACAAGCGCACAAAGGCTGACAGCAACACGGGCATCTCCCAGATAGCGGACTGCTATCTGTTTTGAAAAAACAAATGTGACCAGTGTCACCGCAAGGCTGAGTACGGCTACACCAAATAAAGCACTATGCATACAGCTGCGAACGGCTGACGGATTTTTCCGTTCCATATATTCGGAGGTGATTTTGGAAACCGCCACACCAAGTCCTGCCGTTGCAAATGTGAGCATTACCGAATGAAGCGAAAAACCAAGCGACAAAAGTCCCATCCCCTCCGCTCCGAGCCTTCGCGAATAGTATGCCCTGAAGAAAAAATCAAACGATTTTGCCGCAACCCCCGACATGCCGAGTAAAATCATATTTTTAATGGTTGGATTTACTGTCATTTTGCACCGCCTTAATTTTTTTGAATTAGATATTTAATTTTTATGTGATATGTGGTAAAATAATGAAAGAGTAAAAAGAAAGGCTGAATTATATGTTACACATAAATGAAGTAATCGTAGTCGAGGGAAAATATGACAAGGACAGACTGCGTAAAATTACCGACGCACCTATCATATGCACTCACGGCTTTGAGCTTTACAGAACAAACAGAATAATCAACAGTATTCGGAATATGGCAAAGACAAGGGGGGTAATCGTTCTTACCGACTCTGACAGGGCAGGCTTTCGTATACGCAATTACATAAAGCAATGCCTCGGCAAGGATGCCAATGTTACGCACGCGTATATTCCGTCGGTCGCAGGCAAGGAAAAACGAAAGGAAAAACCGGGTGCAGACGGACTTCTCGGGGTAGAAGGTATTTCTGAGCAGGTGCTTGAAGATATCCTCAAAAATGCCGCAACAGTTTCAGACGCAGAACCGCTCACCCCCGTTACAAAGGCAGAATTCTTCGCAGACGGCTTTTCGGGCAAGCCCGACAGCAAGGAAAGGCGGGCAAAGCTTGCACGAAGATTGTCTCTTCCGCCTAATATGTCAGCAAATGCTTTGCTTGAAATTATAAATAAAATTTACGGTGCAGAGGAATATAGAAAAATAAAAGATACGGTGTAAAAAAAATCGCAATTAAATCTTGCATAATGCAGAATAATAATGTATAATGATGTGGTCGAAAAACTTCGACAAAGGGTAAGACTGAAAACAGTGTAAAAGCTGGGCGGTTATGCCACCTGATTCCTGTACTTATTCAGGAAGGGAGGTGGTTGTTATGGGAAAATACATATTAAGAATTATATTTTTAACTATTGTGTTTTTAATAGCACTTACAAAAAAAGTAAGATAGCCCCCACCGACCAAGTTAGGGCTATCTTTTAGTTCATTCTTGGCATAACCGTTTGAGGTCTTGCCTTTTTCTATAATAATTATATCCAATAAACTTTATTTTGTCAACCACTTTTACCAAACTTTACAGAACAATATGAAACATTATCAAACTATAACTTATTTATTTCTTTTTTATCGGTATAGGCTGTGGTATCAGCTCTGCAATATAATCAATAGAAACATTATACAGCTTTGCCAATTTAATTACCAACTCAAACGGAATTTCACGCTTGCCCTGCTCATAGTTCGTGTATGTTGTCTTGTGCATCTTCAGTATTTCAACAAGGGCATCCTGCGTTAAATCATTATCTTCTCTTAAATCACGCAATCTTCTGTAATAGGCCATTTTAATCACCCTTTAAATATATTCTTATTGACATAATACAACATATGATGTATAATATATCCCAAAATACAACAAATGATGTATTTAGAGAGGTGACATCTATGGCAGATAAGTTCATAAAATATGTTTTAAATATTAAATTTGTTACATCAATAGCTTTTTTACTGCTGATTATTTTCGGAAGTATACATATCATCAGTTGGCTGTCCGAGCCGGGAATCCCCGTTTTTATGTATCACGCGTTCTCAGACGAGCCGAGGGAGGGAGATGCGGAATTATATGTCTCTACCGATGAATTTGAAAAACATCTGATATATTTTAAAAACTCGGGGTATACAACCGTGTTTGCAGAGGACTTTAATAATGTCTCAGGGTTTGACAGACCTATAATCATAACAATGGATGATGGGTATGAAGACAATTATACTGAAGTCTTCCCTATCCTGAAAAAACATAACATGAAGGCAACTATTTTTGTAATCAGCTCCTACATAGGCAAGTCAGATTATCTCAAAGCAGAACAGCTCAGGGAAATGTCAGACAGCAGTCTTGTCAGCATACAAAGCCATAGCCTGAGCCATATCCGGCTTACGGACTGCTCAGAGGCTGAGCTTAAAAAGGAATTTAAGCAATCAATAGATTGTATAGAGGCTATTACAGGGAAATCGGTAAGTACACTTGCATATCCCGGCGGCTTTTATGATAAAAATGTAATAGAATGTGCTAAGAAATATTTTAAGCTTGCTTACTGTGTAAGCAGCAAAAATTTAAATTATGAAGACAACTTTGAGATTGACAGAGTTGGAATATTTAGAAGCACCGACTTGTATTCATTGGAATGCAGCCTTTGGTACAAAACAAGAACACGCTTTGAAAGAATAACAACTCCATAGACGGCTTATTGTTCAACAAAGCATTTGACATTGAAAGCATTTTCTGTTAAAATTAGCATTATAATTACTTAAGGAGAAATCATTATGCTGCTTACGATTGATATAGGCAATACAAATATTGTGTTTGGCGGATTTGTTGATGACGAGCTGACTTTTGTTTCAAGAATTTCAACAAACGCACGCAAAACAGATGCGGAATATGCAACAAAAATAAAAGGTATTCTCGCACTCAATGATATTACCAAAGCCGAAATCAGAGGTGCAATAATCTCCTCGGTGGTACCGCCGCTCACCGCGACCGTCAAAAGGGCGGTAAAAACCGTCTACGGTGTGGATGCACTAATCGTCGGTCCCGGGATTAAGACGGGTATAAATCTGCTTGCGGACAATCCCACAGAGGTGGGTGCTGACCTTATTTGTGCGTGTGTTGCGGCATACAATTTATACGAGCCGCCCGTCCTCGTCACAGACATGGGCACTGCCACAAAAATGCTTATCGTTGATGAAAAGGCATGTTTCTCGGGGGTATCCATTATTCCGGGTGTTGAGCTGTCCTTAAAGGCTCTCGCAGGCGGAACTGCCCAGCTTCCTCAGATTAGTCTTGATGCGCCCGACAAGGTTCTCGGCAGAAATACTGAGGCTTGTATGCGTTCAGGCATAATCTTCGGCAATGCTTCGATGATTGACGGTATGATTGACAGAATTGAAGATGAGCTTGGCTTAAAGGTTACACTTGTTGCAACGGGAGGACTTTCAAATGCCATTATTCCGTATTGCAAACACGAAATTGAAATTGATAAGGATTTGATACTTAAGGGATTAAATATTATTTACAATAAAAATGTGAAAAAAATTAAATAAATATATTATAGACGCTGCATCGCATATGCGAGTGGCAGTCAGGAGGAATTTTTATGAACAACTCAAACAAACTTTCAACCGAAAGGCTCGTAGTAGGCGCTGTACTGACGGCATTGGTATTTTTGCTTCAGTATCTCGGTGCATTTATACGGCTCGGTCCGTTCTCAATCTCATTGGTGCTGATTCCGATTGTTATCGGTGCGGCAACCTGCGGAGTAAGTATCGGAACATGGCTCGGTTTGGTATTCGGCGCGGCAGTTTTGCTCTGCGGTGATGCGGCAGCATTTTTAGCTGTCAATCCCCTCGGAACTGTTATCACGGTGCTTTTAAAGGGTGCTCTTTGCGGTCTTGCCGCAGGCTTCACCTATAATGGTATGCACAAGGTGCTGAATAATACCTCCAAAAGCAATACAAAAAACAACTTTTTTGCCGTTATAACCTCGGCTGTTGTGTGTCCGCTGGTTAATACGGGTGTATTTCTTCTGGGTTGTCTGGCATTCTTTATGCCGACCATTGCTGAGTGGACAGTTGCCGCAGGGCTTGGCGGAAATGTCGCACGGTATATGATTTTCTTTTTGGTCGGCGGCAACTTTCTTGTAGAGCTTGCGGTAAATATTATTTTTACACCTGCTATCGTACATATCATGAAGGCAATAAAAAAACAATAAAAGCATTTGCCCCTCTTCATCATTTCCTTTCGGGAATGCTGAAGAGGGGCTTAATAATTATTTTATTGCTTTTCTGTTCGCTCACTTATGAACTTTAAAAGAAATCCATAAAAATCATTTACGATTTCGGCTACGAAAATATTTGTATGCAACCCGACAATTAACTCTCTTTGACAGATAGGATTTGTAATGGGTATTAAATTTATATCATTCACGGGAAATTCGCTCCACGAAAATTCAGGCCAAAAACCTATCCCCATTCCCGATTTTATGATGTTCTTTACCGTAGCCGGAGAGTCAGATTCAAATATAATATTCGGCTTAAAACCCACCGACTCACAAAATTTATCACATACAACCCTGAAAAGCCTTGAACCCGACAAATTTATAAAACCTTTGTCCTTAACCTCATTTAATGATATGGTTGTCTTGTTTTCGTATTCTGCGCTTTTCGGTGTAGCAAGATAAATTTTCTCTTCAAATATAAACCGCTGGGTAAAATCGGGCAGATTTGTAAAATTCACCGAGTTGGTTGTAACCGATATATCACAGTTTGATTCCTCGTTCTGAATAATATGAAAGATAGCCTCGCCGTTCCTTTTCTTATATTCCAGTACAGCATCGGTTACTATTGATGTAGCCGCAAGCACATTAAGTCTTATCGAATTATCGCTTTCCCTCTTTATCTTTTTTACTTCAATCGCAACATTATTCCATATGGTAAACATCTTATCCGCTTCGCTTTTTAAGTATTGCCCAAATCGGGTCAGATATATATGTTTGCCCTTTTTGTAAAAAAGCGGAAGCTCAAACTCATTTTCCAACGCCTTCATCGCCTTTGTAAGCGCAGGCTGAGAGATATACAGTTCCTCCGCTGCCCTTGTAATATTTTGATGCTTTGCGACTGTATGAAAATAATATAATTTGTTCAGTTCCATATTATCACCCATAACTATAAGTTATCAATTGTATAATAATTATATATTTTACATTTATTTTTGTCAATGCTATAATATAGAAAAATTCTAATAAAGGAGCCGTTTTTCAATGCAAGCATTCTTTGAAGGAATTATGCTGATATGCTTTGGTTTATCGTGGCCTATATCAGTATACAAAAGCTTTACATCCAAATCAACAAAGGGGAAAAGTATTGTTTTTATAATAGCAATACTTATAGGCTACATCGCCGGTATTATAGGCAAAATCGCAGGAAATTCCATTAATTATGTTTTACTCCTATACATATTCAATATTATTATGGTAGGTATAGATTTGGTATTGTATTGCATCAACAGAAAAAATGAAGTCGCAGAAAATTAAAAAGGAGCATTTACCATGAAAACAGAAATTATAAAGAAAATTAAAATGTATAAGGTATTTAACGACATAACCTTGAAAAACGAAATTCTGATTTTCGGCTCTACATTTACTGCCGGTTTTCCCTTTTATGAGCTTGCGAAAAAATATCCTTTATCCAACGCTATATATAACAGAAGCATCGAGGGGCTGACAATTCTAGATGCAAACAAAGCTATTGATGATTGTGTTTTGTCTGCAAAGCCATCTAAAATATTCTACGCTCTTGGTCAGGATGATACAAATACCTCCGATTCGTTAAGTCTCTATAAAGAGTTATTGAACAAAACCAAAAAAGCCTTGCCGTTATCGAAAATTTATATTATGTCCATCCCAAGCACTAATGAATCAGCAAAAATCTTTAATGATTCATTAAAACACCTTTGTGAGGATTACGGTACAGAATTTATAGACATTGATTACACCAAACCTTATGCGTCAATATTTAAACAGTTATTCCCTTTTTTTCGCAGCGGAAAAATAACATTTTACGAGGCATTTCAAATGGCATAATTATTAAACACCTCAACCGTTAGGATGAGGTGTTTGATAATTATTTTATTTCTCTTCCGCCGTCGCCGATTTCTGTAATATAGAAGGAAGCGGCATGACCTACCTTTTCCTCATAAATCGGTGCAATCGTATCAATAAAGTCCTGAGCATGTGCTGTTTTTACAACGCTGACGGTACAGCCGCCAAAGCCTGCACCCGTCATTCTTGAACCGATAACATACGGAAGCTTTCTTGCCTCTGCCGCAAGTATATCAAGCTCGTCGCAGGTTACCTCATAATCATACTGAAGCGAGTCGTGCGACTCATTCATTAAGCTTCCGAAGGTCTTTAAGTCTCCTGCTTTTAATGCAACAACACTTCTTTTTACTCTGTCACACTCATACACAACATGGTGTACTCTTCTTCTTACTACCTCGTCTTTTATAACCTCTTTGTTTGCCTCAAACTGCTCAACCGAAATATCAGCAAGCTGCTTAATCTCAGGCAAAACTGTCTGCAATGCTGAAAGTCCTGCCTCGCACTCCATACGGCGTTCATTGTATTTTGATGCCCCGAGCGAATGCTTCTTATTTGTATTTGACAGAACTAAACAGCAATCTCCAAGCTCAAGCGGTACAAGCTCGTAATTGAGCGTGTTACAATCCAGATAAATCGCGTGGTTTGCCTTGCCCATTGCAGATGCAAACTGGTCCATAATTCCGCACTTTACGCCTATGTATGAATGCTCTGCCGCCTGACCTATCTTTGCCATCTCTATCATGTCTACCGTCTTTTCAATACCGTTTTTCTCGTTCGAGAAGGTCGCAAACATCAATGCGGTAGAAACCTCAATCGCCGCAGACGAAGAAAGTCCGCCGCCATGAGGTGTGGTATCATCATACAAAAGGTCACAGCCTACGATATCATAGCCTGCATTTTTAAGTTCAAGAGCAACACCAAGCTGATAATCGCCCCACTTTAATGTACCCTTATACTTCTCCAGCTCATCAACTTTCGCCTCAACAAGTATATCGAGGTCGGTCGCCTTTAAGCGGATAACATCATCGTCACGCTTTCTTGCGATAATTGTAGTTTTCATGGTGAGCGCGGCAGGGAATACAGGACCGCCGTTATAGTCGGTATGCTCACCAATAAGATTTACTCTGCCGGGAGATGCAAAAACTCTCAGTTCTGCATTGGAGCCGCCAAAGGTGTCTATAAACTGATTTTTAAGGTTTTCTATCATTACTTTTCCTCCTGAGCCATTTTTTCAAGAAACTTCTTATGTGCTGCACGCAACTCCACTGCCTTTTCCTCGGGGGCTGTCGGGTTACAGCATGCCCATGCACCCGTCTCACTCGATGCGTTGAACTTCTGCTTATCAGCCGCTCTCATGGGCGGGAAGAATTCAATATGGAAATGGAAGAACTCACTGCAATCCTCGCCATTTACGGGGTCCTGATGCATACACATCATGTATGGGAACGGATAGTCAAAAAGGCAATCGAGCATTCCCGTTGTTTCTTTTAAGATTGCCGCAAGATTGTCCTTCTGCGACTCGGTAAACTGTGAAAGATTTTGGATATGGCTCTTTGCAGCTATGTATACACCATAAGGATAATCGGTAAAGAAGGGCAGGAATGTGATGAAATCATCATTTTCAAAGATTACTCTGTCCTTGCAGTCCTGCTCCGTCTTTATTATGTCACAAATCAGACATTTGTCGTTTTCTTTGTAGTAGTCTCTTGACGAGTCAAGCTCTACCTCAAGCTTTTTGGGGACAAGGCTGTATCCGTAAATCTGACCGTGGGGATGCGGCATTGTAACACCGACAGGTTCGCCGCGGTTCTCAAATATGAATACATACTTAATCTTCTCGTCTTTTGACAGCTCGTTAAATCTTTCTGTCCAGAGGTCAACCAGCTCGCGTATATGCGAAACGGGAAGCTCGGGAAGTGTAACTGTATGGTCGGGCGAATAGAGAATAACCTCACATTTACCGTAACATTCACGGGTTTTATAAAGCTCTGTCGCAACATCGTCGGGAACCGGCGGTGTCTGTGACAGGGCAGGAAAATCGTTATCATACTTGTAAACTGTAAAATTGTCGGGAACCTTACCCGAACCCGGACAGAACGGACACCAGCCCTTGGGCATCTGGGGTCTGTTTTGTCTGTGCGAAGCAATCATTACCCAATCGCGTATAAGCGGATTGTAGCGTAATTCTGCCATTTAAATCAGCACCTTTCTGTCAAAAAATGTTTTAATAATCAAATATGGAATTATACACCATAATTAGCCACTTAGTCAATAGCAAATTGTTACGGTCTTATTCCCTCGCGGCACTCTTTGTCACTTATTTTTGTTGTATTATTTGTTTGTGCAGCGGATAAAAACAAATTCCCGGGAAGTCCGCTCGCAAAACAAATGAAAGGACGGTTAATATTTTATGTTTAACTTCAACACAACCAAAAAGCAGAACGAGCCAAACCTCAATACTGCTATCGCAGGCGGCGGAAATACCTCGCAGGCAACACAGAAAACAGGTGCACCTGCAAATCAGGATGCCCTTATCAACTCCCGTATAGAGGAAATCGAAGCACAGCGTCGCGAATTTATGAAAAAGATGCCCGACTTTGATATGAAAGCCGAACTGCAAAATCCTCAGTTTGCGGCCTATGTCGTAAAGAACAGGCTCACTATTGAGGAAGCATACTTCCTTGTTCACCGCGATGAACTTATCGGCATGGCAGTTTCGGAGGCTCTCTCCCGAATGGCGGCACGCAGAGACAGAATTGCCGAAAACGGTGCAGGAAAGAACAACGCAGTATCAGTTAAGAAAAACCCCAAGGAGATGTCCGATAAGGAAATCGACGCTATAATTGAACGCGTAAGAAATGGCGAAAAGATTACATTTTAATCTTTTGTTTTATCAGACAAAGCAAAAACAAAAAGAAAAGGAGTAATATATTATGAGTATAAACTATAACACACAAACAACTGCAACAAACAATGCAGGCAACAATCTTACACCCGAGATGAAAACCTACTATGACAGAGCACTTATCCGCTTTGCAAGTCCCAAGCTTGTGCATGCACAGTTCGGTCAGAAGAAGCCTATTCCTGCAGGCAGCGGCAAAACAATCGAGTTCAGACGCTTCAGTCCTCTGCCCAAAGCAATGGTCCCGCTCAGCGAGGGCATAACCCCGAAGGGTAACGCGCTCAATGTTACAACCGTTGAGTCCACCGTTGAACAGTACGGTGATTATGTTACACTTTCGGATATGCTGACGCTCTCATCTGTTGACTCTGTTATCTCAGAGACTCAGGCGGTTCTCGGCGACCAGGCAGGCAGAACACTCGATACAGTTATCCGCGAGAAAATCAACGCAGGAACAAATGTTCAGTACGGCTCGGGCAAGGCAGACAGAAGCCTCCTCGTCGGCGGACTTGAAACTTATGAGGATAACGATTACCTGAGTGTTGCCGCTGTAAAGAAGGCTGTCGCTACCCTCAAGCGTAATAACGCAAGTCCCTTTAAGGATGGCTGTTATGTTGCAATAATTCATCCCGATGTCGCAAACGACCTCACCAATGACCCCGAATGGAAGGCGGTAAAACAGAATGTTGACCCCGAGGATTGGTACAAGGGTGCAATCGGTAAAATCCACGGCGTAGTATTTATCGAATCAACCGAGGCGAAGATTTTCCGTGCCGAAAACCTGAGAAATGCCGAAACTCTTGAAAAAGGCGACCCCGAGGTATTGACTGTTGCTGCAGTTTCCGAAAGTGGCGAAATCACTCTCAGAGAGGATTTGTCCGAGGCAGACGCAACAGCACTTGTTGGCAAAAGCATTCAGATAAACGGCTTTGACTATTCTGTAAAATCAGCTGCCGCAGGTGAGGCAGGAGCAGCTACAATAACTCTTGCAGAAACTATCAGCAAAACCGTATGTGCTGACTGCATAATCTACCCCGGCGGTGCAGGCGCAGACGGCAGAGATATTTATTCAACTCTGTTTATCGTACAAAATGCCTACGGGGTAACCAACATCACAGCCGGCGGTCTTGAGACAATTCTCAAGCAAAAGGGCAGTGCCGGAACAGGCGACCCCCTCGACCAGAGAAGCACTGTCGGCTGGAAGGCAACCCAGACAGCTGAAATTCTCTCACCCGAATTTATGGTAAGAGTAGAGACAACTTGCAGCTATTAATTGTATTTTATACAATTAATAGCCGTAGGGACCGGCGTCTCGACGGTCCTCAAAA
>JAZUCQ010000020.1:0-1538 GCA_045639145.1 Clostridia bacterium
GCGTCTTAAGGAAGCTGCTGAAAAGGCAAAAATTGAGCTTTCCGGCATGACTTCCGCAAATATTAACCTTCCCTTTATTACAGCGGATGCAACAGGACCCAAGCATTTTGACGGCACTCTTTCAAGAGCAAAGTTCAACGAGCTTACCGCAGACCTTGTAGAGCGCACCATGGGCCCCACAAAGAAGGCTCTTGCTGACTCCGGATTAAATGTAAGCCAGATAAACAAGGTGCTTCTCGTAGGCGGTTCTACCCGTATTCCCGCTGTACAGGAAGCAGTTAAGAGCTTCGTTGGAAAAGACCCCTTCAAGGGAATCAATCCTGACGAGTGCGTTGCAATCGGTGCTGCTATTCAGGGCGGTGTTCTTGGCGGAGATGTTAAGGATTTGCTCCTTCTCGACGTAACTCCTCTTTCTCTCGGAATTGAAACCCTCGGCGGCGTATTTAACAGAATTATCGACAGAAACACAACAATTCCTGTAAAGAAGAGTCAGATATATTCTACCGCAGCAGACGGTCAGACCTCCGTTGAAATTCATGTTCTTCAGGGTGAGCGTGATATGGCTGCAGGCAACACCACTCTCGGACGCTTCAGCCTTGACGGAATCGCTCCCGCACCCCGTGGAATTCCCCAGATTGAGGTTACCTTTGATATTGACGCAAACGGTATTGTAAATGTTACCGCAAAGGATAAGGGTACCGGCAAAGAACAGCACATCACTATCACTTCTTCCACCAATATGAGCCAGGAAGATATTGATAAGGCAGTTAAGGAAGCAGAGAAATTCGCCGAGGAAGACAAGAAGCTCAAAGAGGCAGTTGAGGTTAAGAATGCTGCCGAGAGCATGATATTCCAGTGCGAAAAGTCCCTTAACGAAATGGGCGACAAGGTTTCCGATGCTGATAAAGCTCCTGTTACTGCGGCAATCGAAAAGCTTAAGGAAACCGTTAAGGGCGGAGATACCGCTGCTATTAAGGCTGACACAGAAGCACTTCAGCAGGCATTCTATCCCATTGCCGAAAAGCTTTATGCACAGCAGGGTGCGCAGGGTGCAGGTCCTGATATGGGTGCAAATCCCGATATGGGCGCACAAGGCTCATCCGACGGAACCTATTACAATGCTGACTTTGAGGATAAAACCAATCAGTAATTAACCGTTGACACATCCGAAAATCGTCGGCTTTGCCGGCGATTTTCTTGTGACCTTATAAAAAAGAGATAAATTTACAAATTCTTGTTTATTTGTTCTTTTTAATATAGTACAATATATAAGTTAAAACTGTTTATTTGATTATTATTTTGCCGCTATGGCGGCGTGGAGATTTTTATGGCAGACAAACGAGATTATTATGAGGTGCTGGGGCTTGATAAGTCAGCCGACGAGGGAGCAATAAAAAAAGCCTACAGAAGCCTTGCTAAAAAATATCATCCCGATATGAATCCCGGCAATGCCGAAGCTGAAAAAAATTTCAAGGAAGTAAACGAGGCTTACGCTGTACTTTCCGATCCGGAGAAAAAAGCACGGTATGACCAATACG
>JAZUCQ010000021.1:0-9211 GCA_045639145.1 Clostridia bacterium
ACTGAAAAGCAAATCACCGTATGATGGGAAGGGCCAATATTCTTTGGCTGTATATACCTCCATCTCGTCGGCTGTCTTTCTGATTTCATCCATGGTTTTAAGAACAACATCATGATAATATCTTGCCTGAGCAAGTGCATCTGATGTCTCATGTGCCTCAGAGACCTCCATTCCAAGCTGTTCTGCTTTTGAGAAAAGCTCGGCAACTGCAGCAGAGAGCTTTGCTACCATAATTTCCTCAAACTCGCAGGTTATGTCAGTGCCCATCTGCTTCTTGGCAACAGCAGTTTCGCTAAGCATCTTTACATACTTTGAAACAGCAGGAATAATATCCTGTCTTACCATTTCAAGCATGGTAAGTGCTTCTATATTGATAACCTTATTATAGTTTTCAAGGTTGATTTCGTATCTTGAAACCGTCTCACCTCTTGTCAGAATACCATGTCTTTCAAGCAGTTCAAGGTTTTTCTCTGCAATAAGATGCGGAAGAGCATCAGGGGTACTTCTGAGATTAAGCAGACCTCTGCGTTCTGCCTCCTCAACCCATTCGTCTGAATAGTTGTTGCCGTTAAAGATAATTCTTTCGTGCTTTTTAAGTGTAGCAGAGAGCAGTGCATCAATCGCTGAGGATATATCCTCGGCACCCTCCAGCTCATCTGCAAACTGTCTGAGCGACTCTGCAACGGCGGCATTTAACATAAAGTTGGGTCCCGAAACCGAAAGACTTGAACCCGGCATACGGAATTCAAACTTGTTACCCGTAAACGCAAATGGTGATGTTCTGTTTCTGTCGGTTGTGTCCTTTGCAAAATCAGGCAGAGCATCAACGCCCGACTTCATAATCTCTTTTCCCTTTGAAGTATATGCACTTCCGTCGGCAACCGACTTTAAAACGGTTGCAAGGTCATCGCCCACATACATCGAGACGATAGCAGGGGGTGCTTCGTTCGCACCGAGACGATGGTCGTTTCCGGCAGTTGCAACCGAAATTCTCAGCAAATCCTGATACTCGTCGACAGCCTTAATTACCGCACAGAGGAAAAGCAGAAAACGCTTGTTCTCCCTCGGGTTCTTGCCCGGCTTTAAAAGATTTATTCCCGTATCGGTTGTCACCGACCAGTTATCATGTTTACCGCTGCCGTTTACACCCTCGAACGGTTTTTCGTGGAGCAGGCACTTCATGCCGTGCTTTTCGGCAACCTTCTTCATAATCTCCATAGTGAGCTGATTGTGGTCAGCTGCAATATTTCCCGATGCGAAAATCGGCGCCAGCTCATGCTGTGCAGGTGCCGCCTCGTTATGCTTTGTCTTTGCGCGGACACCAAGCTTCCAAAGTTCGGCATCAACCTCTTTCATATATTCGGAAACTCTTGTCTTTATTACACCAAAATAATGGTCGTCAAGTTCCTGTCCCTTTGGGGTCATCGCGCCGAAAAGAGTTCTTCCCGTGTATGTAATGTCGCGGCGTTTTAGAGCAACCTTTCTGTCAACCAGAAAATATTCCTGCTCTGCTCCGACTGTAGTGCTGACCCTCTTTACATCATCCATACCCAAAAGCTTTAAAACTCTGAGAGCCTGAGTATTGAGTGCCTCAAGCGAGCGTAAAAGCGGTGTCTTTTTATCGAGTGCCTCACCCGTGTACGAGCAAAATACGGTCGGAATACAAAGAATGCCGTTCTTAATAAACGCATTTGATGTGGGGTCCCACGCGGTATAACCTCTTGCCTCAAAGGTGGAACGAAGTCCGCCCGAGGGAAAGCTTGACGCATCGGGTTCGCCCTTTATAAGCTCCTTGCCCGAAAACTCCATAATAATACGATCATCATCTGTCGGTGCGATAAAGCTGTCATGCTTCTCGGCGGTAACACCTGTCATCGGCTGGAACCAATGTGTATAATGGGTAGCTCCTTTTTCGATTGCCCAATCCTTCATTGCATTTGCAACAACATCAGCAACCTCTCTTGTCAGAGGAACACCCTCCTCTTTGGTTTTCTTAACCTGCTTATATGTGTCTTTTGGAAGTCTGTTTTCCATCGTTATGCTGTCAAACACCATACTGCCGAAAATCTCGTTTAAATCGGGCATAACCACATCTCCTTCTGATACCGAAACTTTTAAAAAAACAGGTGCTTCGAGTTTTGCTCTCAGCACCATGCCGCTTATGTGCAAATTATACTCTCATTTTGCGTTTTTGTCAAGTAGACAGTTAAAAAGTAAATTCAAAGGCTGTGATGGGGCTCCTGCTCCCATAACAATTAAACTAACAAATAAAAAGCCCAGACGGATTTTATGCGAAAATTGACTTTTTTACATTTTTGTTAAATTCACCTCTAAGCCTTGACACAGAACATTATTTACTTTATACTTAAATATGTATATTTATAATTTGGAAGGAATGAAATCACTTGGCTGATAACAAAAAATTAGTAGAAGAAATCACCCCTATGGGCGAGGATTTTGCCCGTTGGTATACTGATATAATCAAAAAGGCTCAGCTCTGCGATTATTCGGGAGTTCGCGGTTGTATGGTTATACAGCCTTACGGCTATGCAATATGGGAAAATATTCAGAAAAACCTTGATGCCCGTTTTAAGGCAACAGGTGTAGAGAATGTTTCTATGCCCATGTTTATCCCCGAAAGCCTGCTCCAGAAGGAGAAGGACCATGTAGAGGGTTTTGCTCCCGAGGTTGCATGGGTCACACACGGCGGAACAGAAAAGCTCCAGGAAAGACTTTGTGTCCGTCCGACCTCTGAGACATTGTTCTGCGAGCATTATGCAAACGCAATCCGTTCATACCGCGACCTGCCAAAGCTTTACAATCAATGGTGCAGTGTTGTCAGATGGGAAAAGACAACAAGGCCCTTCCTTCGCAGTATGGAGTTTTTATGGCAGGAAGGACATACCGCTCACGCAACCGCAGAGGACGCACAGGAGCGTACAATCCAAATGCTCAATGTATACGCGGACTTTTGCGAGCAGGAGCTTGCAATCCCCGTAATCAAGGGACAGAAAACCGATAAAGAAAAGTTTGCAGGTGCAAACGAAACATACACAATCGAAAGTCTTATGCATGACGGAAAAGCTCTTCAGTCGGGAACAAGCCACAACTTTGGTGACGGCTTTGCAAAGGCTTTTGGCATTCAGTACCTTAACAACAACAACGAGATGGCATATGTTCATCAGACATCATGGGGTATGTCCACCCGTATAATCGGTGCAATAATTATGGTTCACGGCGACGATGCAGGACTTAAGCTTCCGCCGAGAATTGCGCCTATTCAGGCAGTTATTGTTCCCATCGCACAGCACAAGGAAGGTGTACTTGATGCCGCAAGAGGCCTTTATGACAGATTAGCATCGAGCTTCCGCGTAAAGCTTGATGACAGTGATAAGTCGCCCGGCTGGAAGTTCAGCGAATATGAAATGAGAGGTGTTCCCGTTCGCATCGAGCTTGGACCTAAGGACATAGAAAACAATCAGGCGGTTTTAGTCAGCCGCGTTGACAGAAGCAAGACATTTATCTCTCTTGATAATATTGAGGTAGAGCTTGAAGCTGCACTCGCTAAAATTCAGCAGCAGATGTATGATGCCGCACTTGAAAACAGAGAGAGCAAAACAAGCACTGCTGCAACCTATGATGAGTTCAAGCAGCTTATCGAAGAAAAGGGCGGCTTTGTCAAGGCAATGTGGTGCGGAGACGAGGCATGTGAGCTTAAAATCAAAGAGGACACAACCGCAACATCAAGATGTATCCCCTTTGAGCAGGAGCATATTGCAGATACCTGCGTATGCTGCGGCAAAAAGGCAGACAAAATGGTATATTGGGGCAAAGCATATTAAACATCAACCCCTGAGATGATACACAATCCAACAAAAAGGAAGTGAAAACAATATGGCATGGTGGCAAAATTTTTATCATTCGGCAATCAATCAGGCTGCCCTTCTCGGGATATCTGACCTTATTGATATTGCACTTGTATCATACATTGTATACAAGGCGCTTAAATTCATGCGTGATACCAGAACGGTACAGCTTTTAAAAGGCGTTGTTATCGTTGTGCTTATCACACAGATAAGCTATTTTGCAAGGCTTAATACCATGTACTATATTCTAAGTAACTTCCTGCAGCTTGGAGTTATCGCTCTTCTTATCGTGTTTCAGCCTGAGCTTCGCCGTATTCTTGAACATACAGGCAGAACGGCAGACGGAAAATGGTTTTCAAACCACAGCGAAACGGGTGCGGAGGCACAGCAGATTATCCGCGAGGTATCCCGTGCTGCACAGTCAATGTCAAACACCCGCACAGGTGCACTTATCGTAATCGAAAATAAAGACAATATTGACTCGCTTATAAGCTCGGGAATAAAAATCTCCGCTGTTGTTTCGGGCGAACTGCTTGAAAATATTTTCGTGCCCGATACACCTCTTCATGACGGAGCCGTTGTTATACGAAATCATATGGTAGAGCTTGCAAGCTGTGTGCTTCCGCTCTCAAAGAACCCGAACATAAAAACCTCTCACGGGACAAGACACCGTGCAGGAATAGGCATATCCGAAGAATCCGACGCTGTTGCCGTTATAGTCTCCGAGGAAACGGGCAGAATATCAATAGCTCACAGAGGAACACTTACCACAGGCTACGCGGAGGATACCCTGAGAGCAAAGCTTGTAGAGCTTATGAGCGGTGATTTTGAGGAACATGGCGAGGGCAAAGGCAAAAATAAATTCAAGCTTCCCACCCTCCAGAAAAGGAGGCGTGATTAATGAAAAAGATACTTGCAACCGATAATTCGCTTAAAGTCATTTCGGTTTTAATCGCTATATGCATCTGGGTTTATATAGCTCTTGTTATGGACCCTCCCATTGAGGTTACTGTCCGCGACCTTCCTATCCAATTTACGGGTCAGGAAGTGCTTGCGTCTAAAAACCTTGCTGTAATAAGTGAATCCGCAACAACCGTCTCCGTCAAGGTTAAGGGAAGCCGTAAAAAAATGGGCAACAATGATATGGACACCATAATTGCAAAAGCAGATGTCCAATCAGCGGCAAAAGGAACAACAACCGTACCGATTGAGATAGTAATTCCTTTTGAAAATCAGGGGATATCCTCACAAAGTCTCTATTCGGTCGATGTAAAGGTTGAGTCTATTGCCGAAAAGACCTTAGAGGTCGGAGTTGTTACATCAGGCTCGCTCGCACAAAGCTATATGTGCGGCGACATAACCTGCACCCCCGAAAAGATTACCGTCAAGGGACCCGAATCCGCGATAGAACAGCTCTCTAAAGCAGTTGTTAAGCTGAACTTTGGCGGTGCCGATGTTGATATTGATGCAAACCTCCCCGTTGTATTCCACGATGCAAACGGAAAGGAAATTGCCGCACTTGACGCAATCTTAAAGAGAATTACAGTCTCTCCGAACACCGTGGCTGTTCATTGCCCCGTTGTCAAGATACGCGAGATAACTCCCACCGCTAACTTTGGCTGGCAGGAGCTTCCCGAGAATTTCTCTTACAAAATAGAGCCGTCTGTACTCTACACCTATACCTCAGACGGAACAGCAGTCAGAATTGATAAAATCGAAACAGAGGAAATCTCGCTTGACAAGCTTTTAGAAAACGAAAAGGTAAAGGTAAGACTTAGAATTCCAAGCGGAATTAAAATTCTCAACGATGTTACAGAAGTTGAAATTTCTGTTAAATAGTCGGTGATAATATGAAAATAGTTATCGAAAATATTAAAATGCCGATACGGCACAATTTTAATGATGTATTTGCGGCCGCACGAGAAATCGTGCGGTCTGATTGTGTTTCAATCGAAAACCTTTGCATTTATAAACAATCAATAGATGCACGCCGCAAAAACAATATTCATTATGTATATGCCGTATGTGCAGATGCCGACCGATTGCCAAGACTTAAAAATGTCCGTCCTTTTGAAGATAGCGGAGCAATAAACATTCCCAAAAAAAATCTGAGCACAAGACCCGTTGTAATCGGCATGGGACCTTGCGGACTTTTTGCGGCTTACACGCTTGCATTATCGGGAAATCCGCCTTTAATTTTAGAAAGGGGCGGTGATGTAGACACCAGAGCCGAAAGTGTCAGCCTTTTTTTCAAAACGGGCGTGCTTGATGTAAATTCAAACATTCAGTTTGGCGAGGGCGGCGCAGGCACATTCTCCGACGGAAAGCTGACAACAAGGATAGGCGACAAGCGTCAGCGGTTTATACTTGAAACATTTGTCAGGTTCGGTGCGCCCGAAGAAATTCTCTACAAGGCAAAACCGCATATAGGAACTGACCTTCTCCGCATAGTCATAAAAAATATGAGAAATGAGCTTATTCGCCTCGGTGCAGAGGTAAGGTTCAATTCCTGCGTAACAGATTTGAAGATTAAAGACAACAAGATATGTGCAATCGAGATAAACAACAGCGATATTATCAAATGTGACAATGTAATTCTTGCAATAGGTCACAGCAGCCGCGACACATATCAAACTCTTTGCAGTCACGGCATAGAGCTTATCCCTAAGCCATTTGCGATAGGTGTACGCATAGAGCATTCACAGAGGTTTATCGACAGGCTTCAGTACAAAGCGGCAGAGGGGCTTCCCCCTGCTGATTACCGCGTTGTATATAACGGAAAAGACAGAAGCTGTTATTCCTTTTGTATGTGCCCGGGCGGCACGGTAGTAAACGCCTCGAGCGAGGAAGGTATGCTTGCCGTAAACGGAATGAGCGAGCATAGCCGCAACGGTTCAAACGCCAACAGCGCACTTGTTGTAACCGTCAATCCATCTGATTTTGGCGGCGGTATCCTCGGCGGTATGGAATTTCAGCGCAAATATGAGCGGCTTGCGTTCCGCCTCGGCGGCGGAGACAGCAAGGCACCCGTTCAGCTTGCATCGGATTTTGTTGAGGATATTCCCTCGACACAGCTCGGTAATGTCGCGCCAACCGTTACAACAGGCTTCAGGCTTGCAGAGCTTAAAGACTGCCTGCCCGATTATGTATCGGCAACATTGCGGGACGGATTGGTTGATTTTGAAAGACGAATGTCGGGCTTTTCTTCAAACGGAGCCGTCTTGACGGGTATAGAATCAAGAACCTCCGCTCCTGTCAGAATTATGAGAAATGATGCTCTGCAAAGCACAAATACCCGTGGTCTTTATCCCTCGGGCGAGGGGGCAGGCTTCGCAGGCGGAATAGTCAGTGCCGCCGTCGACGGAATACGCTCCGCTACGGCAATTCTCGGGGATTTTAATTGACAAAATGTATGTTTTAGCATATAATCATATAAGATTAAATTTAATTAAACTGAGGTGTAAATATGGGAAGACTTTTTGGAACAGACGGTGTTCGCGGTATTGCAAATAAGGAACTCACGCCCGAGCTGGCATTTAAAATCGGTCAGGCAGGGGCATATGTTCTCACCAAGGACACGGGCGAAAAACCCTCAATTCTTGTCGGCAAGGATACAAGAATTTCAGGGGATATACTGGAATGTGCTCTGACTGCAGGTCTTTGCAGTGTCGGCGCAAGAGTTGTAAGTGCAGGCATTATTCCTACCCCCTCTATTGCCTATCTGGTAAGAGAATGTGGATTTTCGGCAGGCGTTATGATTTCTGCATCACACAACCCGTTTGAACATAACGGAATTAAGTTTTTCAGCGGTGACGGCTACAAGCTCAGCGACGAAACAGAAGAAAAAATCGAGGCAATAATCCTCGACAATGCCGAAACCATAGAATGTCCCACTCACGAAAAAATCGGTCACAGAGAAGTAGACAGTACCCTCGTAGACAAGTATATCGACTTTGCAAAATCCACAACCGATGTGTCCTTTAAAGGTCTTAAGATTGCAATAGACTGTGCCAACGGTGCATCGAGCGTCACGGCAAAGCGTGCACTTGAGGGACTTGGTGCAGAGGTTTTTGTTACCTGTGATACTCCCGATGGCATTAACATAAATACAAACTGCGGTTCCACTCACATAGGGTCTATATCCGCATTTACCAAAAAATGCGGTGCAGATGTAGGTCTTGCCTTTGACGGCGATGCTGACAGAGTTCTTGCAGTAGACGAAAACGGTGACCTTGTTGACGGCGACAAGATTATGTCTATATGTGCACTTGATATGAAAACCCGCGGTGCTCTTCCCGATAACATAATCGTGGCAACTGTAATGAGCAACCTCGGCTTCTTCAAGATGGGTGAAGAACGCGGTCTCTCCATAAAACAAACCAAGGTCGGCGACCGTTATGTATTGGAAGAAATGCTCAAGCATAATCACAAAATCGGCGGTGAACAGTCAGGGCATGTTATTCTGCTTGACCTTAACACAACGGGAGACGGATTGGTAACAGGTATTGCCCTTGTGTCAGCTATGGTTCGCAGCTGCAAAAAATTATCCGAGCTTGCATCTGTTATGCAGGTATATCCGCAGGTTCTCGTAAACGCCAAGGTTAAAAACGAGTTTAAAAGCGAAGATAAATATATGGCAATTCCCGAGATAAAGACCGCCATCGAGGCACTCAACGCTGAATTTGACGGCTGTGGCAGAGTTTTAATCCGTCCCTCGGGCACAGAGCCGCTTGTTCGTGTAATGATTGAAGGTCAGGACGAGAACATAATTGAGGCACGTGCAAAAGAGCTTGCCGCCTTGATGGAAAAACATATGGGCGTATAAAACGCACAACCCAAACGAAAAGAGGAAATTACAAATGAAACTTGGTATAGAAATATATCGGGCATTTTCATATAATTTCATAAAATCACATAAAACTCCTTAAAATCCAGTACTGATGCGACTTTCAAAAGGTTCAAATTTCATAAAGGTTTATATAACTTTATAAGACCAAATACCAAAATGGTGTAAAAATCAAATTTTTATTCAGAAAAAGAGACAAATGCAACTAAATAATTTTTCATAAAAACTGTGACTTTCAAGGTCACAGTTTTTGTATGTTACGAGAAAACGAAAATTCCTTTATCGGAAAAATAAAACTATATTTTGCGCGATAAAATTCTTGATATTTTTCCTATAATGTGTTATACTATATACAGATAAACATAAGGAGCGTAGGTTTATGAAGTATTTATCAGTTGCAGAAATAGCGAAAAAATGGAATTTAACAGACCGAAGCGTCAGGAAATATTGTCAGGACGGTAAAATCCCCGGTGCTTTTTTAACAGGTAAAACCTGGAAC
>JAZUCQ010000022.1:0-19839 GCA_045639145.1 Clostridia bacterium
GCAACAAGATGCGCCGCCCTGTAATAAGTTGCCGTTATATTCTCGTTTGCGTCTTTCTCGCCTATTATATAATCTCCATCCCATAGCTGAGTTGTCGTTACTCCGTTGACAGTTTTTTGTATTCTCCTTCCGTCTGCATTATAGACATATGATGCTACCATTCCGTCATCACTCTGCACATCTGTCAATGCATTTACCTCATCATAGGTATAGTATACCGCATATGAGTTTTCAATATTTTTTGTTGCTTGATTTGCAGAACCAAGCATACCTATTCTTAATTCCTCACCTGATGATACACTTGCATCTGTATATCTGTCCGTCAGCCTGCATATCATATTTCCGTTTTTGTCATAGGTATATCTATGCTTGTAATCACCATTTGTCTCACTTGTCAGCCTGTTGGTTTTGTCATAGGTGTATGCAGTCACTATATCACCTTCTGTCATACTTGTTCTGTTTCCTCGGCTGTCATAGGTATAGCTTTTTGATACGGCTGTTATCGAATTGTTATCAACCGTAAGCTCGCTCTTAAGCTGTCCTATGCCATCGTATACATAGCTTGTAACTCCGTTTTGGCTGTCGGTCTGTCTTGATATATTGCCATCGAGTCTGTAATCTATGCCATATACCGAGCCGCCCTGATTGGTCTGATTTGTCAAAAGCCCTGCCGCATTGTATGCATATTCCGTAACATTACCGTTTACTGTCTCGCTGAGTATATTGCCGTTTGCATCATAGGTATAGCTTACACTTGCCGCACCATTATCAAAGCTGACATTTGTTAATCTGTCGAGTATATCGTATGTATAATCTGCCGTCATTACTGTGGTTCCGTCAGATTTAACCTCAAGTTTTTTACGGTTACCATTTATATCGTTTGTGTATTCACACACACATTGGGCTTTATTATCGCGTGTTTCGCATATATATCCATAATCATCATAAAAACGCCATACTTGACTTGGTGTTTCGTCTGTACTCCATGACAGATATGGCATATTGTATACATTATAGCCATATACCATATCATAACTGTTTGCATCATTTGCATTCCACTCGTTAATCAAAGAACCATATCCGCTATATGTGCTTTTAAGTATTGTTCCGTTTTTGTCGGTTTCGGTTGTTGGAAGTCCGTACAGGTTATATTCTGCAGCCTTGCTGTTGCCCATGGCATCTGTCTCCCTTATCACATTACCCATTCTGTCATATTCATAGGTTGTATATGTTGCCTCGCTTGGGAGACTTCCGCTTAAGTCGGCTATTTTTTCGGTCTGTCCGTTTACCGACTTTAATACATTACCCATTGTGTCATATGAATACTGTGTATAGATGTCTCTCGTTCCGTCGTTGACCTTAACCGTTGTCAGTCTGTTTCGGTTGTCATACTCATTTTCTGTTATTGTATATGTTACTGCCTCGCCTACCGTATTATTTTGCACCTTTGTTTTTATTATATTACCATTTTTATCATAGTAAGTCAAGGCTTGTGCGGTGTTTGTTCCGTCAAACGGTGATGTAACCGACACCTGTCTGCCGAGGTTATCATAAGTATATGTTGTTCTGTTGCCCATATAGTCGGTTGCAGCTATCATATTGCCGAGCTTATCATATTCCTTTGTTATATATGAGCCGTCTGCACGATATTCTTTAACGGGTCTGCCTGCCCAATCGTACTCTGTCTTGGTTGTATAATCGCCCAAACTCTCCATATATACTCTGCCACCTAAGCTTTCAAGTCTGTTGCCTTGAAGGTCATATATATAGGTGTTTTTATTGAGCAGATTTTCGTTCGATACCTCGCCCTTGTAGAAGCTTTCGGATATGACATTGCCGTAGCCGTCCGTTACCGTGACCGTTGTCGGCTTTACATATGTTGAATCACCCGTATATGTTGTAGTTGTAACATGCGACGCTCCGCCTATCATATTGCGTTCTCCGTCTTCTTCGAGCAGTCTTATATGTGCCTTGCAATACGCATACTCTGTATACAAACGCATTGTACTTGCACCATTCAGTTCAAGTACATACGCCTCCATATATCCGCGTTGGGTTCATCATTTGTTTTATACTGATGCCGATGAGTGTATCTGAGTATTACCTTTTCTCCATCATCAAGTCCTAATTCTGCATAGTACCTATCCTTATAATAGGAATTACCTTCTGCGATTGTATACGCCTTTGTTTCTGTCATATATGGCATAGATATATACCAACCATTGCCTATTTGAATGTTATTAGAACTCCTTACTTTTCTGGTATAAGCATCAGTAATACCTTTGTACAAATAAATAGGTTCGGTATCCCTGTCTAAAGTCAACTTAACCTCACCGGATGACTCAATCATACTATCCATTAAATATTTGGTTCCATCTACATCCTTATAAAGATCATTTATTGCATCAAGGGTTGTATATCCGCCCTCCACAATGTCTGATTCATCATCATATCTAACATAGATTAACTTATCTACATTTTTACCTGTTGCCCTGTACGGAACCCCCAACGCATTGGCTTCTTCTGTCTTAGTGTCATATACTTTATAAATATATTTATAGTTAGTATTAAAACTGCTATATTCTCTGTATATATTAAGGTCAAATCCGTTTTTGCCTGGCAGTGACACATCTGCCTCCTTTATGACTACGGCACCCGTTGCAGTATCGACAGAGCTATCGGGAACAATAAATGGTGCATCATATGCTGAACCGTGTTGTGCCAATGCGGAGTTTGTCAATGACATCTCAATAAGGGCATCGCTTGTTGCAGCATATGCCGATGTGCCCGTAAGAATTACTGAGGCAAAAATATAAATTTTCAGAAGGCTTTTTATATATTTATTCATACTGTTCTTCCTCCTCATATCTTCTGCGATACATTTCGCGGTCTTCCTTAGTTACAGTTTTTAAAATACCACGGGAGCGTAAATCATCGCTTATATTTCTGTCATACTCACTTTCTACCTCTTCAATTATCTCTTCAAGGGCTTGTCCGTCTATTGATTTTTCTATATATTTTCCAAATGATTCACCTGATATTTCCGAAAGGGTTTTCGCATACATCACATCTTGTGCGGATATTATTTCCCTTTTGTCAGCATCGGCTTCGGCTGATAAAACATAGCTTGCGGTCATTGCTTCGCTTGGAACCTCTGCCGAAGATATTCCGTCTACAACTGTTACAATTTCTGCAAAGCCTGTACCGTTTATTCTCATATCCAGAATTTCCTGAATTGTCAAGACACCTTTGCGGCACAATTTATTTGCAACCGAAATATCCTCTACACTCAAGCCTTGATTTAGATACTCGGCAACACCTTTCTCGTCCAAGACACCGCACTTGTCTCCCGTTACTTCATTAAAAGCTCCCTCAATCCAGTTAGAACCTTTGTATCTGTCCTTAAGTCTGTATATTTTCTCTATGACTTTAATATCCTCGTTGGTGTCAAGCCAGAAATAGCATATTTCCAAAATATCCATAGCTTCACAACCATCTATAATCAACGAAGAAATATAATTGAGCTGTTCGTCATTTAATCCGTGGACAGTTTTTAAATATTCATAGTTATATACGATATCATTGTATTCTATTGGATTTTCTATTGTTGCATCCAATGCCAGCAGCATAGTCTCAAAGCTGTCGTCCGTGTTGTGATTACCTCCCTTTATGTAACTGTCAATCTTCTCGCTTCTTTCCATATCTGCCTCTGACATCTTGACTTGCTCTTCGCCCATTCTCGCCATTACTGCACCGACTATAGTTCCTGTAACTAATATAATTATTGATAATATAATTCCTACTATTCTCTTTTTCATTTGTATTCCTCCCCTATCTTATAGTGACTGCGGCATTGCCCGAGTAGTTTTCCGTCAGCTTGAATTTGAATATATTGAGCACTCCGTTCCAAACCTTTCCGTCGGGAATATCTACATTAACTAATTTAAACACAATCTTACCGTCGCTGTGCGAAAGTATCTCTACATTGCCCTTTCTACCTGTTCCGACAGAATCCTCTGCATATTCTCCCAACAGGCTTACCGCCTCAAGCTGAGTTGAATTATAGTTTAGCTCAAATGTTCTGTTTTCAAAGCTTGCAATATTTCTTGCAGAGGCTATAACCCTTACAATATCATCTGCCGTGCCGATTATCGTGCAGCCAACAAGCTCCTCGCTCGGGTAATATTCCTCATAGCCCTCAACATTAAATTCATATGTCGCATTAGATAGGACATTCGGAAGTGTCCCCGATACAGATTTTGTTCCGTTTATTGTCAGGCTCTTGTCAATAAGGTCTGTGGCAACACTTTTAAACTGAGCATTGACCGTAACATTATCCGCTGTAGATATTGTTCCGCTTGCAGAAACCAAAATAACAGAAGATGAAATCGACAACTGCATAGTAGTTACGGCTTTTTCGTAGTCGCTGCAAACCACTGAGACGGTATAGTCCTTTGCCTGCACCAGGCTTGGCAATGTGTACGAAATCTCACATAACCCATTTGCTGATGTCAGGGTGTCATTTGCTGCAACTGTGTTGTCAGTTGTGTTTGTAATATTTATTGTTACGCTTTTGCCTGTGCCGCATTCTATTGTCCCAACTATTTTCGGGGTATAATTATCCAAAACAATATCGAGATCAGCGTCGATAAATTTCCGCGTTTGCTTTTCTCCGCGGTATGTAAATGTTCCTATATATACCGCAGTTCCTGCATCTGTTCCTATTCTGTATGGATAACTCCCCGCAGGGAAATCCTCAGGCAGAACAAAGTTGAATGTAAACGCACCCGACGCATTGCTGGTCGTTTGGTTTAAATAAATTATCTTTTCTGCTTTTGGTTCGCCAACCAATAATGTAACCTGATTTTCTTCGGTTGCGTTTTGAATTCGGCCTGTAATTACAACATTTCTGCTTGTAACGGTTATATCAGCCGTCACAGCCGCTTCGGCATAAATCGGGGGTGTATTCAGTAATCCTAAAACAACCATTGTACTGATAAATAAAGATATGTACCTTCTAAATGTTTTCATAATTCTCCCATCCTTTTATCTTTAATGTTGTGCCGTATCAATTTTATACAAGCCTATCCTCCTTCTTTATCATACAGATACGATGTATATATTTTCTGCCTATATATCAGAAGAAACCATCAAAACTACCGTTGTTTGGCAAAAAAATTTTTATTGCTTGTATTTTACCATATTTTTCCATTTAATGCAACAAAAATTTTACAGCAGCTAATCTCCTTAACAATTTTTTAAACTTAAATACAATTCCCTTATTGACTTTACAGGCTATAATTTATATAATATAAATAGTATATTTTAAGTTAGGAAGAAGCGTCTTGGAAAAACATATAACATGCAGTGAAGAAGAAACACGCAAGCTTGCAAGAGACTTTGCAAAAACGCTCTCCCCCGGGGCGATTGTTGCTCTTTCGGGGGATTTGGGTTGCGGTAAAACCGCGTTCGTCAAGGGGGTCATGGATATTTTCGGCACATCAGACGATGTAACAAGTCCCACCTTTACGCTTGTGAATGAGTATGACGGAACTATCCCTGTCTATCATTTTGATGTATACCGTCTTGAAAATCCGTCTTTTGAGGAATGCGACTGGATGGACGATTACTTTTTCGGGGATGGGATATGTCTTATTGAATGGGCAGACAATATAAAAAATGTTCTTCCGCAAGAGACGATATGGATTAGATTTGCCAAGAAACCCGACGAGGGTGAAAATCTGCGCGAGATAATCCTTGACTGATTTGAAAAGAGGTAAAAAATGCTTGTATTTGGAATAGACACCTGCTGTATGGCTGCAACTGCCGCACTCGTCTCTGATGACAGGCTGGTGGCACAGGTGGTACAAAACAACAAAAAAACACATTCTCAGCGGATAATGCCGCTGATTGAGCAGATGCTCGAGCAGGCAGAGATTTCGCTCTCTGACATTGACTGTTTTGCGGCGGCATGCGGTCCCGGCTCATTCACGGGGGTTCGCATAGGGGTAGCAACCGTTAAGGCTCTCGCCCATGCTGCAGAAAAGCCGTGCGTCTCGGTTTCTACTCTGCACGCCCTCGCTAACAATGTTGCCTGCTTTGACGGAATTATATGCCCAATAATGGACGCAAGGCGAAATCAAGTATACAATGCCTTATTTAAGGGCGGAAGTCTTGACAGGATAACCGAGGACAGAGCAATCGCAATCGACGAATTGCTTGCAGAGCTTCAAAATACCGACGACAGGATTATCTTCCTTGGTGACGGACTGCCTGTATTTCAAAACGAGATTTGTAATACACTGGGAGACAGAGCCGTATTTGCACAAAAGATGCAACAGATGAACCTTGCGGCATCGGTTGCCGAGATAGGAATTGAAAAGCTGTCTTGCGGCGATACCGTAGAATATGGGGAGCTTATACCTCAATATCTGCGTCTGTCTCAGGCAGAAAGAGAACGATTGGAACGGGAGAATAACAATGCGTAAACTTATACAAAACAAAATTTTTATCAGATGCTTTGCGGCTGCGATAGCCTTTCTTATGCTCTTCTTTTGTTGTATCGCTCCCGTGCTTGCGGTTGAGGAGGATACACTCAACGAAATTACCTCCTCCAAGAAAGAGGAAGAAACCGAGAAAGCCAAGGAGCCGGTTAATCCCGAGCGTAAAACAGGTCAAAAGCCTATACTCGGTGCAGGCGAGACAGCAGTTCTTGTCGACTCTGTAAGCGGACGGATTTTGTTTGAAAGCGACGGCGGCAAAAAAATGTATCCTGCCAGTACCACAAAGATAATGACCGCTCTGCTTGCAATTGAGGCGGTAGAACGCGGAGAGCTGTCTATGGATACCGAGGTCACAATCACATCAGATGTGCTTGACGCCAATGACCCCGACGGCAGTAACATTGCCTTAAAAGAGGGCGAAGTTATCTCTCTTGAAAATCTTTTAAAGGGACTTATGATACCGTCGGGCAATGATGCAGCATGTGCCATTGCAATATGCGTAAGCGGAAGCATTGACGCTTTTGTTGACAAAATGAATGTCCGTGCAGCCGAGCTTGGTGCAGCAGATACACATTTTGCAAACCCCCACGGACTTCACGATGATGACCATTATACAACCGCAGCGGATATGGCAAAAATTGCATGTGCTGCAATGAAGCTTGACAAATTCCGCAATATTGCGGATATCGCACATGTAAAAATTCCACCAACAAATATGACCGAAACCGAGAGATATTACATAAACACCAACGGACTTTTGTCCGCAATGAGATACAGCAACTTCTTTTTCAAGGGCACTATCGGTATCAAGACAGGTTATACGGGTAAGGCGGGCAACTGTCTTGTATCGGCGGCCGTAAGAGACGGCGTTGAGCTTATAGGCGTTGTGTTTGGCGGCAAGGAAGTGACAGACTCCCATAATGACAGCATTGAGATGCTTGAATGGGGATTTGAAAACCACATATCAACCGTTGCTCTCTCAAAAGGAGATATGCCCTGCGAAATTAAGGTTAAGCAGGGACGGGGCAGCGACAGTCTTACATTATCAGCTTTGACATCAATAAATGTTGTAGTACATAAGGATGCCGACCTTTCGGCAATAGAGCTTCGTCCCGACATTCCCGAGTCGGTCTACGCACCGATTAATGCGGGCGATTACATAGGCGAAGTAGCTGTTTTGCTCGATGGCGCAGAAATAGGCAGAGGACAGCTTATAGCGTCCAGAGAGGTGAAGAGAAGCTTTTTCTGGCCCGTTATGGCACTTGGCGAATGGCTTTGGGGAATACGCGCTGTCAGAATTATTGTTTATACCATAGGCGGAATTATTGTAGGCTTTGCAGCTCTCTTTATTATCGGAATATACAGAAACATAAAAATTGCACGCAGACGCAGACAGGCACGGCTCAACCGCAGAAGATAATCAAACGGTAAAATTTATCTTGAAAATCTGCATCGGCTGTGATATACTAAGCAAAAGCTATTTTGCGCCTTTATTTCAGAAAGGAATGGACACAGATGAGCGAACCACAATTTGAAAAACCACAAAAAACCTCAGGAGGCAGAAAATTTCTGGCGGCCTTTGGTATACTTTTAGTAACGGTAGGGATATTTTTTGCGGCATTCGGCATATCCTTTAAAATGCTTATGCTGCCCGAAAGTTCAGGCAGCGGAGAGCCGAGCGAGCTTGAGAGACTTGAGATAGAAAACTCCCGACTTGAAGAGGAAAACCGACGCCTGGAAGAAGAAAACAGTATCTTAAAGGGCGAGGACGATGACTAATTTAATATAAGGAAGGATGGGTTATACCAATGAAACCAAAATATCAAAGAATTATGCTCAAAATCAGCGGCGAAGCACTTGCAGGTGAAAAGGGCTTCGGTCTTGACCAATCGGTAATTGACTCTATTGCACTTAAGATAAAGGAATGCTATGACATGGGCGTTCAGATTGCAATCGTTGTCGGCGGCGGAAACTTCTGGAGAGGCCGCACGGGCGAGGGTATGGACCGTTCACGCGCTGACCATATGGGAATGCTTGCAACTGTTATCAACTCACTTGCACTTCTTGATGCGCTTGAGCATCTCGGTGTTGAAAGCAGAGTTCAGACAGCGATTGAAATGCGTCAGATAGCAGAGCCGTACATCAGATTAAAGGCGGCATCACACCTTAAAAAGGGCAGAGTTGTTATATTTGCCTGCGGAACAGGTAACCCCTTCTTCTCTACAGATACAACAGCGGCTCTCAGAGCGGCAGAAATTGACGCAGAGGTTATTCTTCTTGCCAAAAAGGTTGACGGCGTATATGACAGCGACCCCAATGTAAATCCCAATGCAACCAAGTTCAAGGAACTTAGCTTTATGGAGGTGCTCAACCGCAAATTGGGTGTTATGGACTCTACCGCAACATCTCTTTGTATGGATAACAATATTCCGATTGTTGTATTCGGTCTTGATGACCCCGAAAATATAAAACGCGCAGTTATGGGCGACGATATCGGAACATATGTAGGTAAATAACATTTTTTAATTCTATATAGCGCCTGCATGAGCAGGCAGAAAGGTCAGATGATTATGCAAAACGCAGAGAATAAAATGAACAAAGCAATAGCGGCTCTTGAGAACGATTTCGCCTCAATCCGTGCAGGCCGTGCAAACCCTGCAATTTTAGATAAGGTTTCGGTTGAATATTACGGTGCTCCCACTCCCTTGGCTCAGGTTGCATCTGTTTCGGTTCCCGAGGCAAGAATGATTGTTATTCAGCCGTGGGACGCTACAATTTTGAAGGATATCGAGCGTGCTATCCAGACATCGGATATCGGCATCAATCCCAACAATGACGGTAAGGTTATCCGCCTTAACTTCCCCCCTCTTACCGAGGAGCGCAGAAAAGAGCTTAAAAAGGGCATCTCGAAGCGTGGCGAGGAAGCAAAGGTAGCTGTCAGAAACATCAGACGCGATGCGCTTGAAGGCTTTAAAAAGCAGAAAAAGAACAACGAAATCACTGAAGATGACCTTAAGGATTTGGAAGAGAAAATTCAGAAGCTTACAGATAAGTTTGTTAAGAAAATTGATGATATTACTGCCGACAAGGAAAAGGAAATCATGGAGGTATAATTTCCTCTGTTTTAGGTGATACTATGTTTTTTAAAGGCAAAAACACCGCCGACACGCTTGATATGTCAAACATTCCAAAGCATATCGGCATAATTATGGACGGAAACGGAAGATGGGCAAAAAAACGCGGTCTTCCGAGAACCGCAGGGCATAAGGCAGGTGCAAAAACTCTTGAAGCTATCGTTGATTTTTGTATCTCGATAGGAGTTGAGGCGATTACCGCATATGCTTTTTCGACCGAAAACTGGAGCCGACCTCAGGAAGAGGTTGACGCTATTATGGATTTGCTCTATGATTATCTTGTTCGTGCAGAGGAGCAGTTTGCAAAAAAAGATGCCCGTCTTATTATAAGCGGTGACAAATCAAAATTTAACGATAAGCTTAAATCTGCCATGGAGCATGCCATTGATGTAACAAAAGACGGAAAGAGCATCACCATAAATCTTGCTCTCAACTACGGCGGCAGAGACGAGATAGTCCGTGCCGCTAAAGAACTCTGCCAAGATGCACAGAGCGGAAAGCTTGATATCTCTGATATAGACGAAAAATTCTTTGGAAGCCGTCTTGATACAAGCGGCCTGCCTGAGGTTGATTTAATTATCCGTCCCAGCGGTGAGCTGAGACTTTCAAACTTCCTGCTTTGGCAGTCTGCATACGCAGAATTCTGGTTCAGCGAAATATGCTGGCCTGACTTTACGGCAGACGATTTGACGGCTGCCATAATTGATTATCAAAAACGAAGCCGTCGGTTTGGCGGCGTATAATCACATGAGTAAAAGGAGCTGTACATATGGGAACATCTTTTAAAGCACGAATTATAACCGCCTTAATAGGCGTTCCTATTGTAGTTCTTGCTTTGCTTGCACCAACACCGATAATTACTGTTGCGGTTGTAGCAGCATCACTCATAGGTCTTTACGAATATTATCGGGCAGTAGGTCTCTCTGAGCATAGGGATATCTGCATTATGGGTTATATTGCGGCAATAGTTATATCCTGCGGTGCTGAGTATACCGCGGGCATATCTCTTGTCCTTGTGTATGTCTTTATCGTTGCACTTGCGATTATAATGATGGTTGGCAAAAGAGGCGTAACTCTTAATCATATCGGGCTTTTACTTTTCGGCTTGATTTATATACCATACTTTCTGTCACACATCGTATATGTCCGCACAATGGATTTGGGCAGATTTTATATATGGCTTATATTCATCGGTGCATTTTTAACGGATACATGTGCATACTTTATCGGCTGCCGTTTCGGCAAACACAAGCTTTGCCCCACAATAAGTCCCAAAAAGACGATTGAGGGTGCAATCGCAGGCGTGATTGGCGGAGGTTTTTCGTTCGTCGTATACGGACTTGTTGTTAACACATTCTTTGCCGAATTTCTTGACGGAAATCACTTCAGCCTGATTTTGCTGTTTGTCCTCGGCTTGATAGCCTCGGTTATATCCCAGATAGGCGACCTTACTGCATCGGCAATAAAAAGACAGTATAATGTCAAGGACTTCGGGGATATGCTCCCGGGTCACGGAGGAATTCTCGACCGCTGCGACAGCATAATCTTCGTAGCACCAACAATATTCTTGTTTTTATATAATATCAGTATATTAGTATAAAATTAAAGGCAGCCGTTCGGCTGCCTTTTGATTTTACGCGGGAATTTAAAGGGCTTGGGCCCCTTTTATTTTACTCATTATACATTGGGAAGAAATCCACTCTCGGCTCTAAAAACTTAAGCTCATGCTCTGCATTGCCTGCAAAATCATTAAGTGTATCAAAAATTCTGTCCCAACTCCAGAAATCCTCGCCAAAGCCGAGGTATTCTCTCAGCATCTCACAACCCTTGGGTGCAACGGGGTGCATCAGCACAGCCGCTACCCTTACCATGTGAAATGCGTTTCTCAAAACCTTCATTCTAAGCTCGTTATCATCCGCCTTGTCTGCCTCTGCTATATACTTCGCCCAATACTTGTTGGCATTTCTGATATATGTGTCAAGCAAATTCATACAGGTGTGGAACTCAAACTTATACATTGCTCTCTCGTACTTCAAAATTACCTCTTTTGCGTCACGGATAATATCCTCGTCAAGCTCGCCTGTCGGGAGTATTCCGTTGTTGTACTTCTGCACAGTATAGAAGCACGAACGGGCAAGTCTGTTAAACACATTGGAAAGCAGCTTTCCCTCTTTCATAACGGGGTCTGCGTCCTTCTCACCTGCGGTCGGGTTCAATGGCTTTGGCTGGAAGCTTACACTCTTTAAACCAAGTCCAAGACCTAAGAAATGAGCACGAAGATGCTCGGGCATGTAATGCTCAAACAAATCCTCTGCCATGGGCGGCTTGATGTTTCCGCTGCTGCTTGCCTTTTTGTTGAGGAACAATATATGGTTATTTGCAACAAGTGTCGGCATTTTAAGCTGACCTTCTGTCGGTCTTGCTGAAATTCCGTCCTTTCCCTGAGTTGCCATAAACAGCGCAGGCTCTGCAATTCCGTAAAAGTATATATTATCCTGACCGATAAACTGGAAAACCTCCGCATCATCTGAGCACCAATACTTTTTCCACTCGTTCTTGTCTGCACCAATACTCTTTAAATACGCCTTTGTAAACGAAATCGGTGCCCAAAGCGACTCGGGCCAAACCCAGATGGTAAGTCCGTCCTCACCGTCAAGAACAGGGGCAGGAACTCCCCATTCGATATTACCCGTCAGGCGGAAGGGAACAAGCGTTTTTCCTGCGCGGAAACGGATATTATTCTCGTTTAAGATTTCTCTCGCCTTGTCTCTTGCCGCAAGGTCAGCAAATTCAAGCGAGAACGAGGTCTTGTTTGCGGCACTGTCAAGAGTATGCTCGGGAAGCTGATTTTTAATCCTGTCATAATCCTCTGAAAACTCATTCTTGACATACACAATCGGGTTTGACATAAACTCGCGGATTGTATTTGCAACAAGAGGCCGTACATTCTCTTTTTCCGAAATATCTTCGACATACTGAGAAAGCAAGTCCTTAAACTTTGTCAAATCTATATACCAGTTTGCAACATCACGCATCTCAGGGGTATCGCCCGTCAGGGTACTCTTGGGATTTATAAGCTCCTCGGGCATGTACTGATGTCCCATAGAACATTCGTCTGCATAGCCTTTGTCAGATGAGCAGTTTTCAACGGGGCATTTGCCCACAACCTGTCTTCCGTTTAGAAACTGTCCTGCCTTTGCATCATAAAACTGAGAGGTAACAAGCTTTTCAAGGTGACCGTCTGCGAACCACTTTTCCATAAGCTCACGGCTTAAGTTTTTGTGTTCCTCTGCTGTATCACCAAGTCCCGATGCCCCGAAGAGGTCAAGGCTTATCTCGTACTTTTCAAGGGTTTTCTTCTGGCTCTCGTGATTTTCTCTTACAAAATCAGAAATTGTACCCGTATACCCCTGCTCCTCACACAGCTTGCGGTAACTCTCCGCAATAGGAGAGCCGTAGCAGTCAGTACCTGACACAAATATAACATTTTCCTTGCCTATTCTGTCGCGGAGAAATCTTGCCGCCGCGTCTGCATGAACAAACATTCCGCCGACATGACCGAAGTGAAGCTTCTTGTTGCCGTAGGGCATACCGCCGGTTACAACCGCACGCTTGGGGAACTTGGGTCTTTCCATATCAAATATGCTGATTTTTTCTTTTCTGTAATCTTTGTTTTCCATACCAAAACCTCCGACTATTTTGCGGCTTCTATTCTCCTGCGCATTGCGTCCTCGCCGATTATGTGACATATCTCCCACAAGTCAGGCGAATTTGTTCTGCCCGTGAGTGCAACGCGGATAACATTGCTGACATCAGTTATGCTGCCTTTATACATCTCAGGATTTTTCTTGTAATCCTTAGGCTTTATCGCATAACCCATATCCCCTGCGATATCGCGTATTTTCTGGAACCATTCCGAATTATCATCATTATGATTATAACCCGAAAGATATCTGTCTATAATCTCGGCTCTGTCCGCATCGGATACATTCTCGGGGAACTTATCCTCCATCCTGAGACTTTCATCATAGTAAATCGAAAGGAACTGAGTCGCCTGCTTCCAGTTTGTCAAATCCTTTCTCGGTCTTGCAGCGTCTCTGCCGACATTTATTGCCGCACATGAGAGAGCCTTGTCACGCGTGAACAGCTCATAAAAGTCTTTGTTGTATTCAGCGAGCCAATCCGACATCTTATCGTAAATTTCATCGGGAGACATTCTGAATATGATTTCACGGCTTATATCGTCAAACTTCATCATATCAAAGAGTGCGCCTGATGTTCCCATCTTCTCGAGAGTAAATTCAAAATCGTCTATACTCTTGTCGGGATTTTCCGCACGCCATTCCTCAAAGTTTGAATTGAGAACCGTCATAAGATACTCCCATACGGCTTCTACAAGATAACCCTCTGCACGATAGTAACCAAGTCCAAGCTCGGGGTCCTTACGCTTTGACAGCTTTCTCTTTGTCTCACCGTCCATCTTCATAAGAACGGGCGTATGGCAGTATACGGGGCGTGTCCAGCCAAGTGCATCAAAAAGCTGAACATGTATCGGCAATGTAGACAGCCACTCCTCACCTCTTACAACATGGGTTGTACGCATAAAGTGGTCGTCTACCACATGTGCAAAGTGGTATGTCGGAATACCGTCTGATTTTAAAAGAACAAAATCCTGATAATTTTCCTGAAGCTTGAGCATATCTCTTATTCCGTCATAAACCTCAACGGTGTTCTCGATATCACCGGCAGAACGGAAACGCAAAACATACTCCTCTCCTGCATCTATGCGTGCCTTTACCTCGTCATAGGAAAGATTTCGACAAACCGCCCACTCTCCGTAATAACCGAAGTTAAGCTTTTTGGATATCTGCTCCTCACGCATTGCAGTCAGCTTTTCCTCGCTGCAAAAACAAGGATATGCAAGTCCCATCTTAACAAGCTCCTTTGCAAAGCACTGGTATATATCCTTGCGGAGTCTCTGGCGGTAGGGTGCATAATCGCCCTTGTGTCCGTCGCCTGCGGTTACACCCTCATCAAAATATATTCCAAAGTACGCCATAGCCGAAAGCACAAGCTCCACCGCACCTTCAACCTCACGCTTTGCATCGGTATCCTCTACACGAAGGTAAAATACACCTCCGCTCTGATGTGCAAGTCTCTCGCCGATTATGGCATTGTAGAGATTTCCAAGGTGCACAAATCCCGTAGGGCTCGGTCCGATACGGGTGACCTTTGCACCGTCGGGCAGGTCACGCTCGGGATACATTTTTTCGTAATCCTCGGGGGTTTTATCTATATTTGGAAAAAGCAGTTCTGCAAGCTTTTCGTTAAAATTTAAGTTATCCATTTTTATCCTCCGCAAACTTTTGTAAACTATCTTATAATTTTACACTTTTTCCCCGAAAAAGTCAAGAATAAAACACAAACGGCGAGGCTCCCACGGGCAGCCTCGCCTTTTAAGTAAATTTTTAATTAAAATCTGCTGTGCAGATTTTCCAAATCCATACAATCCAGCCTTGCAAGCTTTAAAACCAATTCATCACTCTCAACCTCAGGTCTGCGGTTGTCCTCCCATTCTCCTGTCAAACTCACCTTGTTCTGCAGCAAGAACTCAACATATACATCCTTCCATTTTTGAGTATTGAGCTTATTTAAATTTTCTTCTAACTCCTGCCTTGACATCTTTTTTACCGCCGGCTGTTTCTTAACCCAACGCCAATCCTTGAAATACTCAAATAACCAGACAGAAAAACAACAAACTGCACATACTACGGTAATGCAAGCCATTATTATTCCAATTATCGGATACTTCTCCAACAAGATAGCAAACAGTAACACTATTGCCGTCAAAATTATAAATGCAATTATTATCACTACAGAAAGCTTGATCATCCGCTTGCTCCATGATAGTCTGAACCTCTGTTCTTTAATTGTATAATAAATATCATGAGATATTTGCAATGCTACATTTGCTATAAGCAGTACAGATGCAATTCCAATCCACAAATGTCCCCAAAACACCCTGTAATGCATTACAAAAAGCCCAAAAAACAACCCTACATGGTTCGCAAAAAAACGAGCCTGTTTTACAAAAGCCGTGTAGTCATCCTTTCCTATAAGTATCAAATTTATAAACAACACAACAAAATATATAACAATTATAAAGTCATATTTAAGTATTAACCCAAATGCTTCCACAAACTCAACAAAAAAAGTTAAACTACCCATATCTGTGCTGACCGCTCTTTGGCTCATCCAGTGAACAACAGGCATGTCTATCAAATTCATCTTCCCCAACAGCATCATCACCGTTAAAATTATGAGAAATACTAATGTAATCGCCGTTGAGATATCTGCAAGGAAGAGTGTCAAATGAACATTTTTTACATATCTGAAGCTCTTTGAAAGCGACAGAGAAAACTGAGTATTACGGAAACGCTCGAAAAATGTTCTGAAATCAAGCTGCATAAAATACCCACAGAATTTTGACTCCATACGGCTGTCTAAGTTTTTTATAATTCTGCAGTTTTTTACCACCACATCAGTCAGCCAACAATTTTCCAGCCTGAACACCTGCAAAAGCATTCTCTGCAAACGCTCCTGTTCAAACAACACCATACTGCTTGTCAAAGCATATAAAACAATGAAATCCATATCTTCATCCAAATTCTCTTCAACAAGCTCTTCAAATTCTTCTAAAAAGTCCTCCAACGCACTTCTTCTGTTTCTAAACGCCTCAGACATAAAATGCAGTGTATTTACAAGCTCTACACAGCCTTTATTTAAAATGCCGGTTCCCTGCCCAATATTGCTCTTAATAACATCCCAGCAAAATCCGGCTATCTCCTTTGCTTTATCCTCTTCTGCTATCTCGCAATACAGAACAAGTGCATCTCTCATTCCCGAGTTATTTACAATACTGTTATATTCACTGTAATCAATATCCCTCTTCTGCTCAATAATATTCTCCACAAGGAAAAACTCGTGAAATCTTCGATGTACAAACGATATAGTTTCATCCGCACCGCCAAAACGGCATATTCTTGCATATTCCAACAGCTTCAATATTTTTTGCCAGTATTGTTCATCACCGCTTTGATAAAGTGCCTTCGCAGGGCATTCCAAGCCATATACATTTGACTGCTGCATAAAAACAGCTAATTTTTTTGCCGCGTTGTATACCTCTTTAACCGACACACCCTCTTGCTCTATCTTATCGGTACACTTTCCCAAACGCTTATGTACAAAACTGCTGTATAGCTCCATTTGGTTTTTGGGAAAAACAATTCCGTTCTCTATGATATAATTTATAAGCAGGGTAAGATAGAAAGGATTTCGGCACAGCACAACAAGATCCTCGCGGTTACCGAATAACTTCTTTACAACTTCTGTTGAACCGTTCAAATACTTTTGAAGCATAGTTTTGATTTTTATATCACTAAACTCCTGTATTCTCAGCGTAACTGTGGCTTTAAGCGAATCAGACGGGCATTTATACAAACGCGATGCAATAACTCCCCCACCCTGATTAGTGCCCGTAATAAACTCATACAACAGAGAGGACATATGGTCAATAAGCTCATGACAGCCTTGCTTACCCATCAGACACGGTAATTCATCAAAGGAGTCAAAAATAAAATACCATTTTCCGTTCTCGAGCATCTTATCAAAATAAAAATCTAAAAATCCGTTTGTGAAAATATCCCCGTTTTCGTATAGCACGGATTTAATAAACTCGGTCAAATCCTCCTTGCCCGGAAGCTTATCCAAACTCCACTCGGCATTCCACTTCTTAAGATCAACATAAACCGGCATCTTTTTGGTCTCATCAAAGTCATCAATCAAATCAAGACATAGCTTTCTTAAAGCTACACTTTTTCCCGAGCCGGGATCACCCAATACAAGAAAAACGGTATTGCTGTATCTGTTTTTCTTCAGACACTTTAACAAATCTCTGTACTTTTTCTTCCGCTTTCCGTTGACACATGCCTCGACCTCTGCCTCTATGGGTGTAAACAAACTTTCATTCCAGTCCATTTTACTATTTATGCGTTCTAATCTGTGCCGAAGCTCCCTGCAAAACCTTGTGCTTTTGTCAATATAATTACTATCACAAAACTCTGAGCTTTTCACATTTGAAAGCTTTTTTGATTTATAATGATTGTACACAGACATTGCTGTATACGCTATACAAAATACAATCCAAAAGGTAATCATGAGACCGGCATGTCCGCCCAGACTATATGGGTATTCTATTCCCAGCTTAACACAGACAAATCCTAAAATCCCATTATAAATTCCACTTAAGCTATTGGCAAAATCCATCTTGCCAAAGAACTTAAGCAAACCCGAAAATATAGGAGCTGCCATAAGAATTATGTGTCTGGCTCCCGGCCTTTCCAGATGGCTGCAAAGTATCAGCACTGCTACAATTATGACCGAAGCTGCACTTATTATCTGCGCCGCCCGTTCATCCAAAAACCACGCCGTAACAGTTCCGCCGATAACACAAACAAGAAGTCCAAGTAATGCTTTTTTCCATATACTGCTTCTCTTCATGTTTACCCCGTCCCTTCCGATATAAATTGTTATACGCAGTATTATTTTACCACTTTTTTTACCATTTTTCAACATACGCTGCCAAATTTATATCAGATAACTCCGCGTGCCGTAAATTCAAGTCTCCATTAATCAATAAATTGCCTCGCCACAAGCCGAGCACCGCGCTTTATTCAGCTCCCTTCATCTGCCCTTCCTCGCCCGTTCACGCGGTTTTGGAGAAAGAGCTTCTTATTGCTCGAGACCTTTGTTCACAAGGCAAAAATTTGCTTCAGGCAAGCCTAGAGGCCTGCTTTTCAAATTATTCAAATTTTTATTGCATTCCCGACATTCCACCAAAATCATTAGTCTGTGCAATTTGTTGTAACTCATACAGACATTTTATGCTATTAGATACCCAGTTTACAATTCCTTCTAATTTCATGCCATCAAAACCTGAATCTTTCATGATTGCATATATCTCATCATCGGATAAAGATAAATCAACCAAAGATAATGCATCCGGATTTTCTGCAAGTATGTCTTTTATATGGCCGTAATAAGTACCAACTGCACCAAAAGTAGTACAGAATGTGATGGGATCTTTCCAAGCACTGGAAATGGTTTTTTCATTATCTTGATAGAATAAACTTCTGCCGTTGTCGTATAACGGATAAAATGATTCCATTCTGGTTTCGTGCTTTATTTTCACGGCAAAATTGCTTAAATGTCTATCATCCTGCAGAGTAAGAAAATCAAGAAACATCATTTTATAAAAATCATTTGTATAATCAGGGCGTTTAATTATAAGATTGTCTAGCTCGTTATAACTAGTTCTCTCTCCGTCTTCAAAAAGTCGTCTAAAGTGTACAATTTGTTCCGTTGAGAAATCATATTCAAATTTAGAAAAAACAGTATTTTCATCAGTCTGAATTGCTAAACAACACGGAACACCTATTCTCTGTGCTAATTTACACACAGCAACTTCACTCTCAACATCGGTAGACAAAGGATGTAATCTGTCTTATAAATTCCGTAATTACCTTCATAGACACCGTATCTCTTTACATTACATCCATCAGGAGAGCCAATACTGTCACCAACGCTATCCACTTTTTTCATAAAAATGCTTTCAAAAACATCAGTAATAGCTTCGCTGAATAAGTCAGTTTCGTTGTCTGCAATCCACAAAAGGTCTTTAGCATTAATTGCTTTTGTTCTTTCTGCTATCTTGAAAGTGTCATATTTGCATTCTCGTATGATGAAAGCTTATATAACATATTATAGAAAATACTCATTATTTTTGCCTGATTGCCTTCAAACAACGATAACGACAACATCTGCTTATACTCCCTGATAAAATACTCATTTTCAAGAATTGGTATCAGCTTATGTGTATCATACAAATCCTCCTGGCACAAAAAATTAATAACGGGGAACGCTCCCCTTTCATTCCCGTACAGAGTATAGCTTGCCCCTTTTGGCAGAATTATCGCGTGCTTATTATCCGACACATATTCTCTGCCGTTATGCGTATATGTAATCTTGCCGTTTATACAAAAGGACAGTCCGTAACACCATCTGTTAGTCATTTTCTCGAAACGCCCTTTATCAGACGGAACGGTTTTTATATCAACAATTCTTGTAATTATAATATCTCTCAG
>JAZUCQ010000023.1:0-7713 GCA_045639145.1 Clostridia bacterium
AAATATGAGAAAATATATTATGTTTAGCATTCCAATAATAGTCAATATGGTGATTTCTGTAATATGCATTTGGGGTAATAAGTATGGCGGTTGGTTGAGATACGGAGGTTCAGCGGCTATACAAGTTGTTGCGAATGGAATCAAGACAGGGGGACGGTTCTATCGTCTTGACAATAAATAGCATATGGGACAAGAGAACCGTCCCTTTGTCCATGGCGACATTCCGATTGCTGTGCGTCGAAAATCGCCGCACCCTACATAATGGCGGGTTAATTTAGTTAATGAATTTGCAAATCTGTTTTGGAATTGTAAAGCCTGAAATACGCATAATAGAGGTAAGGAGGGGTTTGGTGGTAAGAGTTGCTGAAAATGCTGATTTTGAGTTTGTGAAAAATTCGTGGACGGCGTGCTTTGAGGACACACCGCAGTTTGTTGACTGGAATTTTGAATATAACTACTCGGCTGAAAATACAGTTATAGCTGAAAAAGACGGCATTCCTGCCTCTGCAATGCAGCTTATGCCGTACAGGCTCAAGCTGTGCGGAAAGGTTATAGACGCAAGATATGTTTCGGGGGTATGCACCCTGCCCGAATACAGAGGGGGCGGACTTGTAAGGGAGATGTTTGGGTTTGCCCTGCCGAAAATGTATGATATGGGAGCGGATATAAGCATACTTATACCTGCGGTTGACGGAATGTATGAGAAGTTCGGCTACCGAAGGATTGCGGAGCGCAGGCTCTATGAGGTTGAGGATATCTGCGGATTTGATACGGCGGAAGAGATTTCCAATAATCTGATTTTGATGCTTGACAGAGTTTATAAAAAAGAAATGTCTCAAAAAAGCGTGTATGTAGACAGGTGCAGATTTGATTGGGAGCGGATTTTAACTGATTTGCTTAAATTATCGGGCGGCAAGGTTTTGATAAGTGACGGCGGTTATGCACTTGCATACCCCAAAGGTGAAAAATTTGAGATATGGGAGATTTGCGGAGATATAAAGCTTGATGCCAAGATTATCTCTGCACCGCCCGTAATGGCAAGAATAATAAATGTGAAAAAGCTAAACACGGGTGAGGCTTTTTGTGTAAAAGATAAATTTATTCCGCAGAATAATATATGTATAAACGGCTGCGGACGGGAAATTGAGACAGGGGAGCTTTGCGAGAGGATATTCGGCTCAATCGGTGACGGTTATATTAATATGCTGCTTTAGGTAAAAATTTCTTGATTATTTGGCGTGGTTGTGGTAGAATGAATTTGCAGAGCCAATTCATGGCAGATGAGGTGTTAAATGAAGATATTGGGTGTTGATTTCGGAGATACCAGAACGGGATATGCTGTCTCTGATGCGATAGGCTTTGGTGCAAATGTTCTGGATGCGTACAAGTGCAAAAGTATAAAGGGTGTTGCCGAGTACACAGCGGCACTTGCAAAGGAGCAGGGGGCGGAAAAAATTGTTCTCGGCTATCCCAAGAACATGAATGGGTCGCTCGGACCGAGAGCGGAAAAGACAAAAAAGCTGTCAAAGATGCTCTCAGAGCTTGTTGACATTCCCATAATTTTATGGGACGAGAGGCTCACAACCGTATCGGCACACAATCTTATGAACGAAACAAATGTCAGAGGCAAAAAGCGAAAGGAAAGCGTAGACAGTATTTCCGCTGCCTACATTCTTCAGGGCTACCTCGACAGCATCAGATAAAAATGAAAGGATGATAAAAATGGCAGAGTTACCCGAAAATCCGTATTTGATTGATTTATATGATGAGGACGGAAACGAAAAGACATTTGAGCATTTGGACACGGTAAAGTATAAGGACGAAGAATATGTAATCTGTATTCCCTATGATGAAGAGGAGGAAGAGGTTACAGAGGTTGTTATCTTTAAGATTGCAGAGGACGAAAACGGCGATGAGATACTTGAGCAGGTTTTTGAGCCTGATGTTATTTCGCCTGTTTACGATATATTCAGAGACCGTAATGCGGATTTGTTTGATTTTGAGGTATAATTTTAATGATTTGTGTTTTACATATATGCAAAACACAAATCATTTTTTTATCTTTTAGGAAATTACTACTTTTAAGTTGTAATTTCCTAAATTACAAACAAAGTGTACCTTAATCCCCCAAGATTGGGGGCAGGGGGTTGAGGTGTTCAATCAAACACTTTTTTAAATTTATGTTACTTTTGGCGTACAATCTTTACTTTTTATTCAGTTTGTTGTATACTTAATAATGAGAAATTATAAAACAAAGGTCGGTTTGATAAATGTCAAAGCAAAAAGGTCAAGGCGGCGGAGCGGTTAAAACTGTCGGCATAATGGCTGTTATCATTATGCTTGCAAAGGTTATGGGTCTGCTTCGGGAAATGCTAGTTGCCAATATATACGGTCAGGGCATGGAATCTGACATGATAAACACGGCGACTCAAATTCCGCTTCTGTTTTTTGATATGGTGCTTGGAGTTGCCATATTATCCACATTTGTTCCTATATTTAATAAGTGCATCGAAAGAGATGGCAGGGAGGCTGCTATGGCGTTTGCGAATAATTTTGCAACCATAGTCGGTCTTATTGCTGTAGCTGTTGCGGCACTTGGCATTATTTTTGCAAAGCCGCTTGTTACGCTTATGGTTCCCGGGTATGCCGATGTTGCAGGCAAAATTGAACAGACGGCGGCACTTTTGCGGATACTTTTCCCCTCGATTGTGTTTACGGGACTTGCGTACATTGCGGTCGGAATACTTCAATCCTTCGGGGAGTTTACAATCCCGTCGCTTATCAGCGTTGTATCAAACGGCGTAATGATACTTTACCTGATGATTTTCGGAAACCGTCTCGGACTTTTTGGGGTTGCGGTGTCCATGCTGATTGCGTGGGGACTTCAGCTTGTTGTTCAAATTCCGCATCTTATAAAGTTTGGGTACAGATATAAGTTCAGATGCAGTTTTAAGGACTCGGGAATACGCGAGGCGGCACTTATTGCCCTGCCCGTGCTTATAAGCTCATGGGTTCAGCCGCTTTGCAATGTAATCAATATGTCATTTGGCTCGGGTCTTGGTGACGGAGCGGTATCCGCACTTAACTGGGCGAACAAGATTTATATTATAATGGTCGGTGTGTTTGCTTACGCAATTACAAATTTTATCTTTCCGCGGCTTTCAAGGATAAGCTCGGGCGAGAGAAGCGACGAATTTGCAGAAGTGACGAGAATGTCGGTCGGCTGTATTATTGCGGTGATTGCACTTGTGTGTGCTCTGTTTCTGGCACTTTCGGAGCCTATAATCAGCGTTGTGTTCGAGAGAGGAGCGTTTACAAGTGATGCCGTGAAAATCACGGGCGAGGCACTTTTCTATTATTCGTTCGGCATGATAGGCTATGCCGTGTGCGAGGTTTTAAACAAGAGCTTTTACGCACTCTCGGACGGCAAGACACCAATGGTTACATCTGTTATCGGAATTGCGGTCAACTTTGCTGCGGCGGCATTGCTTGTCGGAGTATTTAAAAGAGGCGTCGGCGGACTTGCCTTAGCGTCCGCGATAAGCTCGGTTTCGATTGCGGCATGTCTTTTGGTTATGATAAATAAAAGGCGGAGCGGTGTTATAACACGGGCGTTTATGATAAATGTTTTTAAGATACTCGTTTGCGGAGCGGCTGCCTTTGCTGCTGCAAAGGCGGTTAACATATTTGCCGCGGGAATTGGCGGTGGAACGGTTTTGACGCTTGTTCGGCTTTGCGTATGTGCAATTCCTGCAACGGTGGTATATGTTGTGCTTGCGTATGCTTTGAGGGTTGATGAAATTCGCAGGGCGGCAGCGATGATAAAAAGGTAACGAAAGGATTGTTGAATATGAGAGAAAATATCGGCATATTTGAGGCGGCATGGCTGTTTATATGGAACATCATAAAAAACAGCTGTGTATACAAGATAATCCGCCGTCTTTATGATATTATATCAGGAGGGTGGAAAAACAGCCGAATTGCAGGCTGGTTCAGAACTCTCCATATAAGCGGCGAGGCTCTTGAAAAAAGCAGAGCGGGGGAAATTGTCAGATGTCCATTTACATTCCTGGAATTTGTTCAAAGGAAGTTTGGCGATAGGCTATCCTCTGCAATCGAAAAGAGTGCTGTCCTCAATCTGTGCCGTGCATACCTTAACAATCTGCTTGCACTTAATCTTCGTTTTATCGGTGTTCTTGCACTGTCGGTAGTGCTCGGGATTTCGGTCGGCAGAGTGATTACGGGTGCAACTATCGGTTTTGTTCTGATTGGTGCGGCGGTGGTTTTTGCGGCGATTTCCTTGATTGATGTAAATGTAACGGATTATCTTAAAGGCTCGGCACTTGTCCGCCTTGTGTGTAAGCTGCTCGAGATAGACGCAAGCTTTGATTGGTACGATAAAAAATATACAAGCGGCAGATACAGACTTGTTTTAGCGGTTGCTTTGGGAATTGTATCAGGTATAGTCGGCGGAGCGGTAAATCTGCTCCTTGCACCACTTGCAGTCGCAGGTATTGCGGCGGTTTTCCTGGTAATGCAGAGACCGTCTGCGGGTGTATTCTTCCTTGTGTTTGCAGCACCGATTGCACCGACAATGGCAGCGGTCGGACTTTCGCTCCTTTGTATCTTTTCGATGGTAGTGTATTCGGTAACACATCAGGACTTTAAGTGGAAGTTTGACGGCATAGGATTTTTTGTAATTATATTTATAGCGGTATATTTCATCGCGTCGATGACCTCGTTTGCGGTGATGAAAAGCTTCAGTATATGGGCGGTTTATCTTGCTTTTATGGCAATGTATTTTGTAATCATAAACTCGGTAGACAGTAAAAAGCTGCTTATCAATCTGCTTATCTGTTTTGCAATGTCGGGAGTTTTGGTTTGTCTGTACGGAATTTGTCAGTATGTGTTCGGCTGGGATACTGCTCAGGCATGGATGGACGAGGAGATGTTCGGGGATATAAAGATGCGCATATATTCTACGCTCGGCAACCCGAATGTGCTCGGTGAATATATTCTGCTTGTTCTGCCTGTTTCAATCGGTCTGATGTGGACAAGAAAGAGTGCGGCATCAAAGATTGTGTATGCAGGAATTTCGGCGGTTATGTTCCTTGCGTTAATTCTTACATTCTCACGCGGTTGCTGGGTAGGTCTTTTGGTTGCGGCGGCAGTATTTGTAACCTTTGCGGCAGGTAAGCTGTGGGGACTTGGACTTGCGGCTCTTCCCGTTATACCCATGATTTTGCCCGAGAGCATAATCAACAGATTTTTAAGTATTGGTGACATGAAGGATTCTTCCACATCTTACAGAGTTTATATCTGGATGGGAACGCTTGCCATGATGAAGGATTTTTGGATTTCGGGTATAGGAATGGGACAGGAAGCGTTTACTCAGGTTTATCCGTTCTATTCGTATAACGGGGTTGTAGCTCCGCATTCGCACAATCTGTTTTTGCAGATTTTGGTCGAATCGGGAATAGCAGGCATAGCCGTATTTTTATTGATTGTATTCTTTTTCCTGCGCAGAATGATGACGGGTTATGGGTACGGCGGAAAGGGCAGCGAGCTGTCAACGCTGATAACCGCAATAACAGCCGGTGTATGCGGATTTCTTGTTCAGGGAATGTTTGACAACTGTTTCTACAATTACAGAGTAATGCTTGTGTTCTGGTGTGTAATTGCCATGGGCAGAGCATGTGTATATGTTGCAAAGCAAAGGAGTGAGCAGGGTGATTAAGGTAGTTGAAGTTTCGTCCGATTCCAATATCGGCGGTGCAGGAAAGTGTATACTGACATTTTTGAAAACCTTTGACAGAGAGAAGTTTGATGTCTGCGTTGTTCTGCCGAGGAACAGTCTTTTAAAGGCGGAGGCGGAAAAATACAAGGTGAAAATTTTCGAGGTTGATTACCTTGCGGAAAAGTCGCTCGATTGGCGGGCAATAGCAAGGTTGAGAAGTCTTTTTAAAAGGCTCAAACCCGATATAGTCCACACCCACGCAAGCATGTCGGCAAGAATTGCCGCAAAGCTTTGCGGTATCGGCACGGTGTATACAAGGCACAGCGTTTTTCCGCCATCGCCCGTGATATCAAAGGGTCTTGGAAAGCTGATAAACGGCTTTGTCAACAACCACACAGCAGATGGGATAATCGCGGTTGCCGAGGCGGCGGCGGACAACCTTACTGCAACGGGTGTGTCGGCGGATAAGATAGAGGTTATATTAAACGGAGTAGAGCCGCTTGTGCCCTACGATGCAGAAAAGATTGCAGAGGTTAAGAAAAGCTACGGCATAAGCGATGGCGAAAAGGTAGCCGTTATGGCGGCAAGACTCAATGTGGTCAAGGGACACAAATATTTTGTCGAGGCGGCACAGATTTTAAAAAGTAAAGGAATATCCGCAAAGTACCTGATTGCAGGTACGGGCGAGGTTGAGGAGGAGCTTGCCGCTCAGATAAAAGAGGCAGGACTTGAGGACAGCGTTATAATGCTCGGCTTTTTAAATGATGTAGAACCGCTTATGAATGTGATGGATGTTCAGGTTAACTGTTCGTTTGGAACCGAGGCGACAAGTCTTGCGCTTCTTGAGGGTATGAGTCTTGGCAAGCCTGCGGTTGTAACCGACTTTGGCGGAAACCCCGGGGTAATCAAGGACGGCGTAAACGGTTATCTCACACCCACACATGAGCCTCAGGCCCTCGCGGACGCGCTGGAAAAGCTGTTTTGTGATGATGAGCTTTATGCAAAGATGAGCGCTGAGTGCAAGAAGGTATATAAAAAGAATTTTACCGCCGAGGTAAATTCGAGAAGAATAGAGGCTGTTTACACAAGGATTAAAGAAAGGAAGTAGCTGAAAATGAGTGATAAAAAGGTTAGATTTAACGGAATGGACTTGTTTATAGTAATAGCACTTATAGTTGTTATTGCGGCAGGAGCGTACATTCTCTTTGGCAGGGGCGGCCAAGCGGCGGTCAGCACGGCAAAGAGTGCAGAGATAACAGTAACGGCGGAGCTTACGGCACAGAGTGAAGAGTTTGCAGAGTTTGTTAAGATTGGCGATATCGTTATGATTGGCGAAAAGACCAAGCTTGAGACAACAGTTAGTGCGGTTGAGGTTGTTCCTGCAAAGGAGACAGGCTATGATATTTTAGAGGGGCGTATATTGCGTTCAGAGGTGCCTGAAAAGTATGATGTAAGGATTACTCTCACAGGTGTCGGCAGCGAGACTGACAGTTCGGTAGAGATAAACGGAACCGCAATCAGAGTTGGGGAGAAGACAGTATTCAGCAGTAAAAGCTGGGCGGGCGAGGGCTATGTAATAGGTCTTGAAACCGCGGCGCTGAACTAAGCTACGGGAGGTCGGAAATTATGATTATAAACAAAGAAGGAAAGCTGTTTGGCAAAATCAGCGTAATTGATATAGCGGTAATTTTAATTGTAATTGTTTTGGCTGTCGGTATTTACGGCCGTTTCAGCGGAAATGTTTCGATGCCCGTGACCTCGGGCGAGAAGATAGAGAGTGTATTTATCGTTAAAAATGTCCGCAGTTACACGGCAGAGGCACTCTTAAAGGGAGGACCTCTTTATGATAAGACATCAAAGGAGTATATAGGTGAGATTACAAATGTATCTGTCGGGGACGGCGAAAATCAGGTAAATATGGCTGACGGAAGCTTTAAAACTGTTGTGCCCGAGGAGAGATACAATGTATATGTAAC
>JAZUCQ010000024.1:0-2933 GCA_045639145.1 Clostridia bacterium
ACTGTGTTTCAGAAGTATGCGATGTTTCCGCATCTTAATGTGTTTGAAAATATAGCATTTGGTCTCAGAGTGAAAAAGCTTCCAGAGGATGAAATTAAAGTGCGTGTAGCAGAGATGTTGGAGCTTGTTAACTTAAGAGGCTTTGAGCAGAGAAGCGTACATAATCTCTCAGGCGGTCAGCAGCAGAGGGTAGCGATTGCCCGTGCTTTGGTGAACCGTCCTAAAGTGTTGCTTCTTGACGAGCCGCTCGGCGCACTCGATTTGAAGCTTCGCAAGCAGATGCAGACGGAGCTTAAGCGTATTCAGCAGAGTCTTGAGGGTGCCTTTGTTTATGTTACCCACGACCAGGAGGAAGCTCTTACGATGAGCGATACCGTGGTTGTAATGAAGGATGGCAATATTTTGCAGATAGGTGCACCCGTAGATATCTATAATGAACCGAAAAACGCATTCGTTGCTGATTTTATCGGAGAGAGTAACATTATAGACGGAATTATGATAAAGGACAAACTTGTAAGCATTTGCGGTCATGAGTTTGTATGTGTTGACGGCGGCTTCGGTGAGAATACCGAAGTTGATGTAGTCATCAGACCTGAGGATATTGTTCTTACAAAGGACGGCAGTGAAAAAATAAAGGGTATTGTCCGTTCGGTTACCTTTAAAGGTGTCCATTACGAGATGGTTGTTGATGCACCTGATTTCAGCTGGCTTATTCACTCTACCCGTGCCGCAGAGCCGGGAAGTGAGGTTGGAATTTCCTTTGGTCCTGATGATATTCATATTATGCACAAGATGAAGGGTTAGGTGGATAATATGGAGAGTAAAAGAGGATTATTACAAAAGCTTATAGCGGCACCGTATCTTTTATGGATGGCGGTGTTCATTGTTGTTCCGATGATTATGGTAGCGTACTTTGCCTTTACGGGAGAGGATGGCAAATTTACACTTGAGTATATGAAGGATGTTTCGCAGTATGGCGGGATTTTCCTGCGTTCGGTGTGGCTTGCTGCAATAGCTACTGTTGTTTGTCTTATAATTGCATATCCTATTGCGTTTATACTTTCAAGAATGAATGTAAAAACTCAAAGCACAATGCTGATGCTGGTTATGCTGCCTATGTGGATGAACTTTCTGCTGCGTACCTATGCGTGGATGACATTGCTTGGCAACGAGGGTGTTATCAACAATCTGCTTGGACTTATTGGACTTGGTCCGTTTAAGATGCTCAATACTTCGGGTGCGGTTGTTTTGGGTATGATTTATAACTATCTTCCGTATATGATTTTGCCGATATATTCTGTAATGGTGAAGATTGACAATAGTATACTTGAGGCGGCATCAGATCTTGGTGCAAGCAAGATTTCTGCTATGGTCAAGGTTGTAGTTCCGCTCAGTCTGCCCGGAATTATGTCGGGAATTACCATGGTGTTTGTGCCTGCTATCAGTACATTCATTATATCAAGAATGCTCGGCGGCGGAAGCAATCTGCTAATCGGCGACCTCATCGAGATGCAGTTCCTTGGCAATGCATATAATCCAAACTTAGGTGCGGCGATTTCGTTTGTGCTTATGGTGATTGTTCTTATCATCATGACGGTTATGAATCAATTTGATTCAAGCGATGAAGAGCGTGTATTATTATAAGGAGGTGTCATATAGTTGAAAAAGTTATCTAAAGCATATATGGCACTTGTGCTCTTGTTTTTGTATGTACCGATTTTTGTGTTGATTATTTTTTCTTTCAACTCAACCAAAAGCCGTTCGGTATTTACGGATTTTACATTTGATTGGTATATAAAGCTGTTTCAAAACGAGCTGATACTGACATCACTCTGGAATACAATAGTCATTGCGGTCTGTGCATCAATTATATCTACGGTGCTTGGAACAATGGCGGCAATCGGCATTGTCAGAATGAGCAAGGTGACAAAGGCAGCTGTAATAAACATAACAAACATTCCGATTATCAATCCCGAGATTGTAACGGGTGTTTCGCTTATGCTGTTGTTTGTATTTTTCAAGGCAAGAATGAATTTGGAGTTTGGCTTTATAACATTGCTTATCTCGCACATAACATTTGATGTGCCTTATGTTATACTAAATGTCATGCCGAAGTTTCGGCAAATGCAGCCGCATCTTTATGAGGCGGCACAGGACTTGGGCTGCGGTCCCGTGAGGTCATTTTTCAAGGTAATACTGCCTGAGATTATGCCCGGAATTATATCGGGATTTATCATGGCGTTTACATTCTCGCTTGATGATTTTGTAATCAGCTATTTTACAAGCGGACCCACATCACAGACCTTGCCTATAACGATTTATTCTATGACAAGGCGCAAGGTAAGTCCTGAGATTAACGCATTGTCAACAATTATTTTTGTGGTTGTAGTAGTTGTTCTTGTTGTCAAAAACATTATCGAACGCAAAAACACGACCGAGCCTAAACGAGAGGAGCTTAAAAGATGATGAGATTTAAGAAAATAACAGCTGTATTGCTTTCGGCAGTTTTATCTGCTTTAATGCTTTCTTCCTGCACATCAGGGGGGAAGGTTGCCACTGTAAATGTAGAAAACCCCGAATATTATCAGAAGTTCAAGGATATGGGCATATCCATAAATGTTTATAACTGGGGTGAGTATATCGCAAACGGTGAGGACGGTATGATTGATGTAAATGAGGAGTTTACCGCACTTACGGGAATTAAAGTAAATTACAGCACCTATGCGACCAATGAGGAGCTTTATGCAAAGCTTAAAGGCGGTGCTGCAAATTATGATGTGATAATTCCGTCCGATTATATGATTTCCCGTATGATTGGTGAGGATATGCTTGAGCCTGTAAATTTAGATAATATTCCTAACTTCAAATATATAAGAGAAGATTTTAAGCAGCCCGTATATGACGAGGGTTCAAAATATTCTGTTCCGTATACA
>JAZUCQ010000025.1:0-7767 GCA_045639145.1 Clostridia bacterium
TGCATACATCTGTCAGTTTGCCTCAGATATATGCGCAGACGCAGGTGAAAAAGCGATTTCGGGCAGGATTGAGCTTGGCGGAAGAATTATAATTCTGACATTGTCCGTGCCGATAATATACAGCCTGCTGAGTCTGGTCGGTGATATAATAAGCTTTTAGATTTATCGGGAGATACATAATGAAAAAAGTGCTTTTTGTGCTGATGATATTGATTTTAATAATGCCGCCCGTGCATGCAAATTCGGGTGATATCTTAGACGAATATGCCGCATTTTACGGAGAAATGTTTGATAAAAGTATTCCCGAAAATACAATGTCAGACTTTGATGCCGATGATATGCTGAAGGAACTGAACTCGGGGGAGTTTTCACTGTCACCCGCGGCGGCACTTGAGTATGTATTAAAGCTGCTGCTCCGCGAGGTTGTAGGCGGTGCAAAGCTGCTTGCAGTGGTGCTTGCACTGTCAATTCTGTGCTCGTATCTGTCGGGGCTTAAGGCAGGCTTTGGCGGTGAGGCGGTTGCTGATGCGGCATTTTACACCTGCTATGTCATAATATCCGGAGTTGCGGCGGCGGCTTTTTATGATACTGCGTCTTGTGCGATTGAGGCTGTAAGAAATATCGCTTTTTTTATGCGTGTTATTGTGCCTGTCATTGTTACGGCTCTGCTGACAAGCGGAGCGGTAATTTCAGCCGCGGCATTGGAGCCTGCAATGCTCTCGATTGTAGAGGTGGCGGTGTGGATTATCGAAACGGTTTTTATTCCTGCGGTAATGATTTCGGCGGCACTCGGAATTGTAAACGGTATGTCGGATAAGTTCAAGACAGACAGATTGGTAAAGCTTCTCGGAAGCACGGTGAAGTGGGGGCTTTCGCTGACGCTTACGATTTTTGTAAGTCTTGCAGGACTCAAAAGTATAGCCGCGGCAGGAGTTGACGGACTTACATTAAAGCTTGGAAAATTTGCAACATCAAATCTTATTCCGATGGTGGGAGGAATACTCTCGGAGTCGGTAGAGACGGTTATGAGCTGTAGTGTGGTTATAAAAAACTCGGTTGGAGTTCTTGGTGTTATCTGTGTTGTGCTGATTGCGTTGCATCCGCTTCTAAAAATCGGTGCAGTGCTCATATTGTTCAGAATATGTGCGGCAGTATGCGAGGTTGTGACAGAGCCTAAAATTGTAGTATGCATATCACGGCTTGCGGATTCGGTATCGGTGTTATTCTCAATCCTTACAGCAGTTACAGTTATGTTTGTTATGGTTCTTACGATAATGATAAATGCCGGGAGCAGTGCGGTCTACCTCGGGAGGTAACACATATGACAGAATTTTTAAAATCATGGATAATGTCCCTCTCAGGGGTAATAATTTTTGGTTCCATGTGCGAGATGATACTCCCGAACGGTGTGTATAAAAAGTATATCCGGCTTGTGATTGGAATTATGCTTGTGGCGGCGTTGCTGTCCCCTTTTGTCGGGCAGGATATTTCGGTTGAAATTTCTGAATTTGCAGACAGCAGTTCGACAGAAGATATCGCAAATCAGCGTTTGATGGAGGATGTCATCGCGATTTACAGGCAAAAGCTGTGCGATAAAATCAGGGAGGATATAGGTGAGGGTGCAGATATAGAATGTGAGATATGCGAGGAGGAGAAGGATTTTGGAAGCATCGTGAGTGTAAAAATAGTAACCGATAAGGAAATCAGCAAAGATACACAAGAGAGGCTTGCCGAAAAGTACGGTCTCTCAAAAGAACAGATAACGATTGAATACATCGGATAGGAGAAGCTTATGGGACTTAAAGAAATCCTTAAGGTAAGCGGAGTTCAAAGCGACAGCGGTGACAGACGAAAGCCGAATATGATAGTAATATGGATTATAATTGCCGCACTTGTTCTTCTTGCGATGAGCAGCTTTATCGAGCCCGGCAAGGAAGAGGAGGAGAGCGGAGCGGGATTTGTGAGCACCTCGGACTATGCGAGGGAGCAGGAGCTAAGGCTTGAGGCAGTTTTGAAAAAGATTAGCGGGGCAGGAAGCGTCTCGGTTTTTATAGAGCTTGAGGACGGAGGTGAGAGAGTTCCTGCAAGAGACGAAAAGAGTATAGCAGAAGATGATGGAGCAGAAGGAGGCAGTCGTGACGAGTTTGAGTCAAGTGTTGTAATGAGCGACAAAGGCTCTGCCTCCGAGCCGTATGTTGTAAAAGAGAGACTGCCGCAGATTGCAGGAGTTTTGGTAGTTGCCTCGGGAGCGGCCGATGAGTCGGTAAGACTTAAAATATATGATTCGGTAAAGGCGGTCTACGGGATGTCTCCTCACAGAATACAGGTGGTATATTAACAGTTTGCAATTAAAATGAAAGGATGATAAATATGAGCAATCAAAAAAAGAAATTTCAGTTCAAGGGCAAGCAGATACTTTTGCTGGGACTTGTTGCGTTGGTTATTACGGCGGGATATTACAGATGGACGGTAGAGCAGGAGCAATTTATGACAGCGGTGCCGACGACGGGTGATACACTTCCCGTAAATGCTGATAATACCGAAAGCATAGACGGCGAGTCACAGGAGAACACGGGAGGGAGTTCAGAGGAGATTTCAAAGCTTAAGCAGGATCGTGATTCTGCGAGAAGTCTTTCGGTTGAAGAATGGAACAAGATAGCCAAAAGCAGCGAAGCCTCTGCCGAGGCAAAAAGGGATGCCGAAAAGAAGGTATCTTCAGCGACAGACAATGCTGAAAAGGAGCGGAAGATAGAGACGCTCGTTATTGCAAAGGGGTTTGAGGATTGTATAGCATATGTCGATGACAGTGGTGTTTCCGTAACTGTAAAGGGCGGAGAAATTGACGGCTCCAAGGTGGCACAGATAAAGGATATCATAGTCTCCGAGACGGGAGCCTCTGTAAAAAATATCAAAATAAATGCCATATAATACGCATCTCCTAAAAATTTTGAAATAAAATATTGTAATATAAATTTTTATATGGTATAATATCTTCATAGGAGCTGCGCTCTGCGCCGTAGTACTACGGCTTGCAAAATTTTATTTTGCCTATGAAGTATTGACGGCTGCGTAAAAATGCCCTTGCAAGCAAGCATTTTTACTTATGGTATAATAATTATACGGTTTGCATATAAGGAGAAAATTGTAGGGGACGATGCCCACATCGTCCCGTTTCGGGCAGATGTGGATGCCCTGAGCGTATGCGAGACCTAAGGGTAGTTCCTTAATTTGAATTACAAAAGATACAAGGAGGTATTTTTTATGGATAATAATATGAATTCTGAAGTTTTCGAGAGTAATGGTAATGTAAACATTTCCAATGAGGTTGTTGCAGTCATTGCGTCTCTTGCCGCATCTGAGGTTAAGGGTGTTGCAGGAATGGCAGGCGGCGTGGCAGGAGGCTTTGCAGAGCTGCTGGGCAAAAAGAACTTGTCAAAGGGTGTTAAGATTACCAATGAAGAGGGCAAAATTGCACTCTCTCTTGCAATCATAGTTGAATATGGTGCAAAAATTCCCAATGTTGCATGGGAGGTTCAGGACAAGGTAAAGGCAGAGGTAGAGAATATGACCGACCTTGAAATAGCATCTGTAAATGTTGCTGTTGAGGGCATTAATGTTCCTGCTGAGGTTGCGCCTGAGAAAGTGACCGAAGAAACAACAGAGGCGGAGTAGGCGGACTATGAACAGAAGAGAAGCGAGAAAACAGGCGTTTTTGCTGTTGTTTCAGTATAAATTTCAACCCGACGATGTTGAGGGGTTGCTTGACAGTCTTCTTGAGGAGATTAAAGCAGGTTCTCAGACCGAATATATCAGAAGTGCTGTTCTCGGTGCTGTCGAAAGGGTAACAGAGATTGATGATGTATTATCCAAACATTCAAATGACTGGAAGGTTGACAGAATTTCATCTGTCAGCCTTGCTGTGTTGCGTCTTGGAGTTTATGAGATGCTGTATATGGATGATATTCCTGCCGCAGTTTCGGTCAACGAGGCGGTTGCTCTTGCCAAGGAATACGAGGGCGAAGAGGCGGCTCCGTTTGTCAACGGAATTTTAGGCAAGATTAAAGAGTCGGTAAGTAAGGGATAATTATGAACGAGAGACAAGCACTTTCGGTAACGCAAGTAAATTTATATATAAAAGAAGTAATCGCGCGCGATGATATCCTGTGTGATGTCCTTGTAAAGGGCGAGCTTTCTAACTTCAAGGCTCATTCCTCAGGGCATATGTATATGTCCTTAAAGGACGAGAGCGGAGTTATGCGTGCGGTCATGTTTCGGTCAAGTGCGGCAAAGCTTTTGTTTAAGCCGCAGAACGGAATGAAGGTTATAGCCCGCGGCAGAGTAGGTGTCTATGAGCGTGACGGTCAGTATCAGCTCTATATAGAGGAGATGCAGCAGGAGGGGCAGGGTGACCTCTATGTTGCTTTTGAGCAGCTTAAAATAAAGCTTGCGGCAGAGGGACTCTTTGATGCGTCTCACAAAAAGCCGCTCCCCAAATATCCCAAAAGGGTTGGTGTTGTCACAGCACCCACGGGTGCCGCTATCAGAGATATCATAAATGTCCTGACAAGACGGTTCTCGTATGCGGATATTGTTTTGTATCCCGTTCTGGTTCAGGGCGAGAACTCTGCGGCAAGTATTGTTTCCGCTATTGAATATTTTAACGAAGCATCTGCGGCAGATGTTCTTATCGTTGGCAGAGGCGGCGGCTCTATTGAGGATTTGTGGTCTTTCAATGAAGAGTGTGTTGCAAGGGCAATATATAACAGCCGTATACCTGTTGTGTCGGCTGTAGGACATGAGATTGACTTTACTATATCGGATTTTGTTGCGGACTTGCGTGCACCGACACCCTCGGCGGCGGCGGAGCTTGTCGTTCCGTCACAGACGGAGCTTGCTGAGAAGTTTAACAATGTATACAAACGGATGTTTAATCAGGCAATGCGTGCAATAGAAAACAGACGCATGAGAGTTGACGCATGCTGTGACCGACCTGTATTTAAAAATCCGACAAGACGGATAGATGATGAGAGGCAGAGACTTGACGGTGTTTCCTTTATGCTCGAGACGGCATACAAAAGTGCGTCGGGTGAAAAGAAGAGACAGCTTGCTGAGTGTGCGGCAAAGCTTGATGCTCTAAGTCCGCTCGGAACACTCAGCCGTGGATATTCGGTAGCAAAGGATAATGACGGAAGGGTTATAAAATCCGTAGGTCAGGTAAAGGACGGAGACGAGATTTCTGTCAGAGTATCAGACGGAGAAATCCGTGCAGAGGTTATAGGTGATAAAAATGGATAATAACGAAACAAAACAAAGCTTTGAAAAAAACTTAGGTGAGCTTGAGCAGGTGGTAAAGTCACTTGAAGCAAGCGATGTAAGCCTTGATGATATGATTGCTCTGTTTGAAAAGGGCGTTCGGCTCACGCGTGAGTGCACCGAGGCTTTGAATGCGGCAGAGCAGAAGATTACGGTTCTTATGAAGAACCGTGACGGAGAAATGGAAGAACAGCCGTTCGGAGGCATTGGCGAATAATGGATTTTAAAGCTAAATATGATACATATTTAAAAGCGGTAGAAAATCAGATTGATGAATATTTTAGGTCTTGCGACATACCGCAGAAAAATGTTATTGATGCAATGAGGTATGCTATAAAAGGGGGAGGAAAACGAATTCGTCCTGTTCTTGTTATGGCGGTGGCAGAGCTTTTTGGGGCAGATATGAATGATGCCGCAAGGGTTGCTCTTGCGGTAGAGTGTGTGCATAACTATTCGCTTATACATGATGACCTTCCATGTATGGATGATGATGATTTAAGACGAGGAAGACCAACCTGCCATAAGGTGTACGGCGAGAGTACAGCACTTTTAGCAGGTGACGGACTTTTAAATTCCGCATTTGAAATTCTCTCGGATGAGAGCAAATTTAATTCGCTTGGCGGAGGGCATCTGCTTGCGGTTATAAGATGTCTTGGGGTTGCCTCGGGTGTGTACGGAATGATTGGCGGACAGGTTGTTGACCTTGAACACGAAGAAAGATGTGATGTCACAATAGACGAAATCGTGTATAAGCATGACGGAAAAACAGGTGCACTAATCAGGGCGGCGGCAATTTGCGGCGGTTTGTGTGCGAAAATTGACGATAATGATGAAAAAATAATGCAAATCAGTGAATTTTCTTCAAAATTGGGGTTGGCATTTCAGATAAAAGATGATATACTTGATGTAATTGGAGATGAAGAGCTTCTCGGCAAACCAATCGGCAGCGACGAGAGGAGCGGCAAGGCTACATTTGTTTCCTTGCTCGGAATGGACGCGGCAAAGGAATACCTTGAAAATGTTACAGCTGAGGCAAAATCGGCACTTGATATGTTCGGGGAGCAGGCGTGGTTCTTAAATGCACTTGCTGATTATCTGCTTGGAAGAAGCTATTAAAATTGGAGAGAGAATTATGTATTTAGAACAATTACTTAATAATAAAGTTTTTTTTACCGTGCTTTTTGCGTGGATTTTCTCGTGTGTGCTAAAGGGTGTACTTGTGTGCATAAGAGATAAAAGACTTGATATGACAAGATTTATGGGTCCTGGCGGAATGCCATCGTCGCATTCTACATTAGTTACATGTCTTGCCGTATGCGTAGGTATACATGACGGATTTGATTCTGTTGCGTTTGTTATCTGTGCGGCACTTGCCCTTGTTGTTATGTACGACGCATCGGGCATCAGACGAGCCGCAGGACAGCAAGCAAGAATGATAAATATGATTATTGACGCATGGGATGAGAGCGACCCGCTTGAAAAGCAGATAAGATTGAAAGAACTTTTGGGGCATACCCCGCTTGAGGTTTTTGCAGGTGCTCTCCTTGGTATTATCTTTGCGGTCGGTGCAAATCTGACAGTCGGATTATAAGAATGATTTTGTTAAAAACACTTGACATATAGTCGATAAAAGTGTATAATATATGGGTTGTTAATCGGGGCGTGGCGCAGTTTGGTAGCGCACCTGGTTTGGGACCAGGGGGCCGCAGGTTCGAATCCTGTCGCCCCGACCATAGAAACCGAATGATTTAGATGCAAGTTCTAATTCATTCGGTTTTTTCTTTTGAGAATAAGATTAAATTATGCTATACATAAGTGTGGCACTCCATGACACTCCTTTTCGTGTTAGAGTAAAATAAGAACCCGACCCGATAACGCAATCAAAGATTGCGGTGGGCTACCCCGGAACCTTGTTGTATTCACAATAAAAACACAAAAAAGGAGAATTGAATCATGTCAAAAGAAAATCAAAACAAAAAGTACGACGGACAAAATCGGTGTAGGAGATGCGACAGACCACTCAGCGATCCGAGTGAAATTTTAAATACAGGATATGATTTGGATGGTGTATGGCATGATTGGGATGCTGAAAAATATGGAGTTGATTCGCCTGTATACAAAATGCTTTCCGGACTCAACACAGCCTATGAAAGAGCGAACACTTATGGCCATTGGTCAGGCGATAAGGAACGAATAGCGGATATAGCTGCCACACTAAAGGTCACCGACACAAATATTACCGATGTTATTGTGATGAACAATCGTCAGGGTGCCAGCAGGAATGGACATAATGCAGTATTACTTATGAATGCAAGCGGTCAGGGCTTCTATTTCAGTTATTCTTCTGCAAATGGGTATATTGATGATATAGGAGAAATGAGATTTTCTATTTTGAATACAGACGAAGTGAACGAGGTCAAGGATAGAAGTGGAGAGATTTATGAGTCCGTAACT